>NZ_JBICJR010000027.1:0-159201 GCF_043103245.1 Pseudomonas sp. YQ_6 | reverse complement strand
ATGCGCCCCCTCGTAGGAGCGGGTTTACCCGCGAAGAGGCCGGCACAGGCAGCAACAGTTTTCAATGCTGCTCGCCCGCCCGCTTCAACAGCTTCTTGCACCGCTCCGACAAATGCACCACGCGCAAATGCTTGCCCGCCTTGGCATAGCGCTCGCGCAGGGTTTTCAGCGCCGCAACGGCCGAATAATCGACAAAGCTCAAATGCTGGCAATCCAGCGTGACCTGGGCCGGGTCCCCGGCCGTGTCGAACTGGTTGAGGAACGAGGTGGTCGAGGCAAAGAACAGCGTGCCATGCAGTTGATAACGCTTGCCGCCCTCGGCGTCCTCATGGGTGTCGGCATACAGCTCCCGCGCATGCTGCCAGGCAAAGTTGAGCGCCGCGATGATGATCCCGAACAGCACTGCCATGGCCAGGTCGGTGAGGACCGTGACCACGGTCACCGCAACGATCGCCAGCACATCATTCACCGGCACCTTGTGCAACACCCGCAACGACGCCCAGGCAAAGGTCTGCTGAGCCACCACGAACATCACCCCGACCAGCGCCGCCAGTGGAATACGCTCGATCAGCGGCGACAGGAACAGCACGAACAGCAGAATCATCACCCCGGCCACTACCCCCGACAACCGGCCCCGGCCATTGGAACTGAGGTTGATCACCGTCTGCCCGATCATCGCGCAGCCGCCCATGCCGCCGCACAGGCCCGACACCATGTTCGCAGCGCCCAATGCCACACACTCGCGGTCCGGGAAGCCACGGCTCTCGGTGATTTCGTCGGTCAGGTTGAGGGTGAGCAGGGTTTCCAGCAGGCCGACCATGGCCATCAGCACCGCGTAAGGCGCGATGATTTTCAGGGTTTCCAGATTCCAGGGCACATCCGGCAGCGCCAGCCCCGGCAGGCCACCGGCGATGTGTGCCATGTCGCCCAGGGTGCGGGTAGGTAGCCCGAGCATGTACACCAGCAGGCCAACACCGAGGATCGCCACCAAGGCCGGCGGCACCGCACGGGTCAGTTTGGGCAGCACATAAACCACCGCCATGGTCAGCGCCACCAGGCCGATCATCAGGTACAGCGGCGTACCACTGAGCCAGTGTTCGCCGTCCTTGAAATGCTCAAGCTGAGCCATGGCGATGACGATGGCCAGGCCGTTTACGAAGCCAAGCATGACCGGGTATGGCACCAGGCGCACCAGTTTGCCCAGGCGCAGCAGGCCGAACAGGATCATGACCACACCGCCCAGCAACACCGTGGCTAGCAGGTACTGCACGCCGTGCTGCACCACCAAGGCGACGATCACCACCGCCATCGAGCCGGCAGCGCCTGAGATCATCCCCGGCCGCCCGCCGAACAGCGCCGTCAGGGTACAAATGATGAACGCACCATACAGGCCCATCAGCGGGTTGAGATGGGCCACCAGGGCAAAGGCGATGCACTCGGGGACCAAGGCGAACGAGGTGGTAAGGCCGGCGAGCAAGTCGGCGCGTAGTCGGGCGGGCTTCATGGGCTTCCTGTGGTGCAGTCCTGACGGACGTTAGAAAAACGAGGGGCGCGATGTTACGGAATTTGTCTGACAGCGGCCACTGCTCAACGCACACGTTCAAGGCTCTGCACGGCCAGGTCCAGCGCACGCTGCATGTCCAGGCGCGCCGAACGCCCCAGGTCCGGGTCGTTCAGGCGGCCGCCACGCTCCGAGGGCAGGATCGGCGCCGTCAGGTCTTCGGCATCCATCGCTTCGAAATCCTGTTCGGCGCCCAGGGTCAAGGCACTGCGCCGCAACAGCATGCGCACCTGTTCCGGGGTAAGTGCCGGGTTGATTGACAGCATCGTCGCCACAGTGGCAGTCACCAAAGGTGTCGCGTACGACGTGCCACAATGCGCAGCCTCGGCAGAAACCGGGCGTATGCAGGCAGCAGCACTGACATCCACGCGCATGTCGATATTGGAACTGTGACGCTTGCGCACATGATCGTGGGCTTCAACTGCCGTAGCCTTGTCACTGCGCTGATGCCCGCCCACCACCAGCAATTGTTCGGTGATGAACGACGAAGGCAGGCGATATTCATCGGTCCCCGACCAGGACGCACCATTGCCCGCCGAATTCACCACCACCACCCCAGGGTGCGCCTTGCGCAGCCAGAGGAAGAACTCCTCAAGCAACTCCTCGTAGCCGCTCATTGCCAGCCCGGAGCGCACCAGCGAGTCGACCTCATCACCCTTCACATTGCGTGCCCCGACCCGGTGAATGCCCCAGCTCCAGTTCAGCACCCGCACGCCATCTTCGACCAGGTTCACCGAGGCAGCGATGTTGGCGGTGATACCGGCATCCGAGTTGCGCTCTACCACCACCTCGAAGCCAGGGCTGTGCTTGCCCAACCCCTGCAAAAAGCCCTCACCCTGCGCAGCGAGAATGCCTGCAACATGGCTGCCGTGGCTTGCCTGGCGATTACCGTCGCGAGCGTAGAGGCATGTCTGGCTTCGTTCGCAGCCCCCTCGATAATGGCTGAACCTTGGGGCGTCGAAGTCCACTTCACGTTCGATTACCCCGACCCGCACGGGCTTCACCGGCAAGCCAGATGCGGCAATCCGGCGCCGGTAGAAATACAGCGCGTCCATGAAGCGGTTGGCGGCCCATTCGTCCGCCTGGTCGATGGCTTGGGTGCTGCGCCCTTTGCCCTCCTCCCCCCGCTCGGGGCCGGACTCTTCGACAATCACGGCATCCACGCTGACTTCACTGCCCATGCGCAGGACCATCGCATCGCGCTGCACCAGGTCATCTACCGGCAAGCGCAGCTGGTAGACATTCAACGGCGGAATGGCACCGACAACCTGGGCGCCGTATTTACCGGCGATGCGCCGCGCCTCGCCGAGGCCGTCGTATTTTTCTTCGATCAACAGGCTGACCAGATCGACATAAGTGGTCAGGCCGTCCATGTTCTTCGCCACTTCATCGGGCCCTGCGGCGATCACATGACTGCGTTGGCGGGTCAGCCATACCGGGTTGCTGGTGCGGCCGCCATCGGCCAGCCAGAGCGGGGCACTGCGCTGGGCTTCTCTCGCCAGTTTCAGCGTCAGCCGGTCACCTTGCCGCCCGACATTGGCTTCTGACAGCCGCACACCGCCCAACCATACCGTTGGCAGGTTTACCCTGAGCCCCTCGGTACGCAGGCACCACTGCTGCTGGCTATCGCTGAACAAGTCGCCGCAACGCTGTAGCTGCTTGATGCGCAGCGTGTCCGCTGCAGCCTGTGCACCAAGACTGCAAAGCCACAACAGCAAGATCAGGACACCCTTCATGCAATCACCCCACGCGCTCCCTGTGAGTGCGACTTACGGGGCACCTCAAAGGTTCACCTGTGGCTGGCAACTGCCTGGTCGCGGGCGAGCCATTCGGCCATGGAAGTATCCTCCAACGCGTACTCGCCACGATTGGCCTTCCACACCAGCTCCTTGTCGCGCAGGGCATCAAGGGCCTTCTGTACGTTTGCCGTGTTGACGTTGGCTACCGCCTGGGCCTGCTCCAGCTTGCGGCTGACCTCAACCAAGGTTTGCTCGGTAAACGGGGAAAACGGCTGCCGGCCCAGCGTGCGCTCGGCCATGACCTCTAGCACGGCCTGCTGCAACGGCGTAAGTTCGTTCCAAGCGCTTTCGTAGTCACTCCACACCCCGGCTTGATGGTTCAGCGCCCCATTGCGCAGCAGTTCACCCAGGTTGCCCGCCTCACCCAGGCCGACGCTAACTTCGGCCAACAGTTTGTTGAGCATTTCCGGGCGCCGGCCGACCAATTCGAACGCGTATGCCAGGTCCTCTACCTTGAACTGGTTACTGTCGGCCAGGCGACGGTTCCACAAGGCGGTGATGAATTCGACATATTCACGCCCCAGCAACGGAAAGGGTGTGATGCTGGCACCAAAGAATGGCTGCTTGCTCTTGAGTACCAGGTTGGCCAGCTTGTCGCGACTAGAGCCCGTGAACACCAGGCGCAAGCCGTCCGGACGGTCGCCACGGTTAAGGTGGTCACGCGCGGCTTTCAGCGCGAACATCGCATTAAGGCCATCTTCGCTGTTTAGGGCGTGCTGAGCCTCGTCGATGATCAGCACTACCAACTGCCCTGAGACTTGATGCAACACGGCAAGCGCCTGGGCCAGGGTAGTACCCGCAGGCAATTGCGGGCGGGTGAAATCCCAGCTCAGGGTGCGCAGCAGGTTGATCTTGTCGATACCGGCCTTTTTCGCGGTCCTGGCCAGCGCACCTTCGAATCTGGCCAGCGCAGTACCGATGGCGCCACTGATGAGCTGCGCAGGGGCGGCGTCGCGATCCGACCACAGGTCGACGTAAACCGGTAGCCAGCCGCGCTGTACGCATTCCGGTATGAAGTCGTTGTTGAGGAAGGTGCTCTTGCCCGTACGCCGGGGCGCGGCCAGGAACATGCCCGAGCTGTAATCGACCAACGACTCGCCGGCCAAGTCTTGGGCCAGTGCGTTGGCCAACTGATTACGGCGTAGGAGCGGGCGAACGGGAGACATGCAATTAACCTCATTTATCTTGCCTACTATAATTTATAGCCTACAAGATAAATCAGGATAATACGACTGTCTGCCACCGTGCCGACGTGATCCAGATCCGGCAAAAAGTCAGCAAATTTGCCATCATGTTGGTTCCACCTGCGGAGATCATGGACATGCCGCTACGCCCCCTTTTCGCCTCCCTGTTGCTGGTCGCCAGCCTCACCGCCCATGCCGCCACCGAGGTGGTGCCACTTCAGCATCGCAGCAGTGCCGAACTGCTGCCCGCCCTGCAGGCCTTCATCGGCAAGGACGGAACGGTCAGCGCCTTCGAGAACAAACTGATCGTCAACGCCAGCCCCGAGCGCATCGACGACCTGCGCGCCCTGCTGCAACAGCTGGATACCGCGCCCAAGCGCCTGCTGATCAGCGTCGACAACAACGACAGCAATTTCCAGGACAACCGCGGCAACGCACGCGTCATTCACTACGGCACCAGCAACCGCGACGGCGGCATGCAGCAGGTACAAGCCAGCGAAGGGCAACCGGCACTGATCCAGGTAGGCCAGAGCATCCCCATTACCAGCACCAGCACAGACGGCTATGGGCGCATTCAGAGCAACACCGAATACCGCAACGTGACCCAAGGCTTCTACGTAACCCCGAGCCTGAGCGGCGAAACGGTTCGTCTGCAAATAAGCAGCAATAATGACCGCATCAGCCATGAACGTGCAGATGTAGTGAAAGTACAAAGTACCGACACGACAGTCACTGGCAAGCTCGGCGAGTGGATCACCCTAGCGGGGTTCAACCAGCAGAGCCAAGCCGACCGCAGCGCGTCAAGCCATACGTACGGCACCCAACGGGGTGAAAACATGACATTGCGGGTCAAAGTCGACCTTGTCGACTGATCCCAGGCAATTCAAGGCTTCGACCAAAGGCCTTGAAACTGACTGCCAAGTCGCATTAGACCAAAGATGTAGTAAGGACAAAAAAGCACTACAAAACATTTGACAGGGTCTTTTTCCCAAGGGCATGATGGCCTCGCTCCCGCTAATCAGGGGCCCTGGCAAGGGCCTTCGGGGCGCGCTCCTTCCACCCCAGGAGGCGCCTCGTGTCTATACGGCCCACAAGGCGGTTCGACGGGATTGCGACTGCAACGAAGAAGTTGTCCCGAGGGACGGAAGCGCATCACCGCAGTACTGGCAATCGCGTAGCACCGCAGCAAGGCAACCACGAGCCGACCTGCCGGAGCGCACCTTCGCCTGGCCTGCCCAACCTTCCCCTTCGAGCCTTCGCGTTCGCCGCCGCAAGCCTGCGAACAGGACAGCCGCCAGGCACCTGATCTGCCCAGAGCATCAGCACAATTAACCCAAGATCGATGCGACGAGGTTTATTTCCATGGCACTGACACGCGAACAGCAAATTGCAGCCCTCGAGAAAGACTGGGCCGAGAACCCGCGCTGGAAAGGCGTGACCCGTACCTACACCGCCGCTGATGTCGTTCGCCTGCGTGGCTCCGTGCAACCTGAGCACACCTTTGCCCGCCAGGGTGCAGAAAAACTGTGGAAGCTGGTTACCGAAGGTGCTCACCCGTCCTTCCGCCCCGACAAAGATTTCGTCAACTGCATGGGCGCCCTGACTGGCGGCCAGGCTGTACAACAGGTCAAGGCCGGTATCCAGGCCATCTACCTGTCCGGCTGGCAGGTTGCCGCCGACAACAACTCGGCCGAGTCGATGTACCCTGACCAGTCGCTGTACCCGGTCGATTCGGTACCGACCGTGGTCAAGCGCATCAACAACGCGTTCCGCCGTGCCGACCAGATCCAGTGGAAAGCCGGCAAGAACCCGGGCGACGAAGGCTACATCGACTACTTCGCGCCCATCGTGGCCGACGCCGAAGCCGGTTTTGGCGGCGTATTGAATGCCTACGAGCTGATGAAGAACATGATCGAAGCAGGCGCCGCCGGCGTGCACTTCGAAGACCAGCTGGCCTCGGTTAAAAAATGCGGCCACATGGGCGGCAAGGTGCTGGTACCGACCCAGGAAGCCGTACAGAAGCTGGTAGCAGCGCGCCTGGCCGCTGACGTGTCGGGTGTGCCGACCATCATCCTGGCCCGCACCGACGCCAACGCCGCCGACCTGCTGACCAGCGACTGCGACCCGTACGACCAGCCGTTCGTGGTTGGCGAGCGCACCCGCGAAGGCTTCTACAAGGTACGCGCCGGCCTCGATCAGGCCATTGCCCGCGGCCTGGCCTACGCCCCGTACGCCGACCTGATCTGGTGCGAAACCGCCAAGCCGGACCTGGACGAAGCCCGCCGCTTCGCCGAGGCGATCAAGAAGGAGTACCCGGACCAGATCCTGTCGTACAACTGCTCGCCTTCCTTCAACTGGAAGAAAAACCTGGACGACGCCACCATCGCCAAGTTCCAGCGCGAGCTGTCGGCCATGGGTTACAAGCATCAGTTCATCACCCTGGCCGGCATCCACAACATGTGGCACGGCATGTTCAACCTGGCGCACGACTACGCCCGCAACGACATGACCGCCTACGTGAAGCTGCAGGAGCAGGAATTCGCTGACGCCAGCAAGGGCTACACCTTCGTGGCGCACCAGCAGGAAGTGGGCACTGGCTACTTCGACGACATGACCACCGTGATCCAGGGTGGCGCTTCGTCGGTGACTGCGCTGACCGGTTCGACCGAGGAAGAGCAGTTCCACTGATAGTGGGTTGCGGTTGAACAAAAGCCCGGGGCTTGAGAAAGCTCCGGGCTTTTGTTTTGCCAATGCCTGTCGATACAAGCCATAGCGAAATCCATGATCAGGGCCATGCTTTCTCCGCAAAGACCACGGAAAACAGCCAGGGCTAATGGGCTCTTCTCATGCAGAGCCTAGTATTATTGCCAGTTTTTCAGTCCCACACCTTCTGAGAGGCTAGCGACTCCCCCAAACAGGAGTCGCATCATGCCAACCATCCTCAACGCTGGCGAGCTGGACCCAGCGTATGCGTCGCAAGGCCGTTTTTCGCACCCAAAGTACGACCATCTCGGCCCGATTGCGATAATCGAATCAACTCAAAAAACACTTATTTCCTCGGCGCCCCGAAACGCGACAGCCCTCAAGCTGCTATGCCTTGAGCCTGACGGTACGCTTGACCTCGAATTCGGTTCGCAAGGTGTCACAACGATCGAATATGAAGGTGCCCTGCGGGTCTTGCTGTCTGAGATCATTACGGATGAAGCTGGGCGAATATTTGTGGTAGGCGACTACAACTACGCCCAGAATTCATATCACCCCATCGTCGTTCGCTTGCACGCCAATGGAAAGCCCGACACCAGTTTTGGCGAGGACGGGAAGCCCTATCGGATTTATCCTTCGGTCAGCTCCACAACCAAGGCCTGGCCGACCGGTTTGGCATCGCCCAGCAAGTACAGCAGTTCGTCTTCCCACGACAACGACGGCGCGGGCATACGGAACGGAGTGCTCTACTTCCGCTCGCGCGACCACGTTGTTGCAATCACGCTGAAGGGGGACCTGGCTACCGACTTCAATGGCACAGGCTACTGGCGCGCTGCGCACGGCAACGACCCAGTACTGCTGGGGGCACTGGCACTGAATGAACATGGTATTTATGCGGCGTACGCGCCCTTACTTACTGAAGACTTCAAGAACCACGTCATCGTGACCCGCCTCGATGAGCACGCCAAGATCGACAGGACATTTGCCGACGGTGGTTATCTGCACCTGCATACGCCAGGCCACACGCTGCGTCCTGCGCTGCTCAAGCAGTCAACCTCCAATCATCACTTCGTGCTGGCGTGCCACACCGACATCAACACTTACGATGAGGGTACCGCGCTCATGTCGTTTAACAGCGACGGCACGCTGAACAACGGTTTCAATGAAGGGAGACCCGTCATTGTCGAAAAGACCCCATCGGTAATAGCCTCCGCGTTAGATCTGTCCTTTGACGCCAGATCCGGCAACGCCGAGAAAATTTACCTGGCCGTGCTTTATGAAAATGCAGAATCAGAGGGCCATTTTGTCACTCTGCGCTTCAACAGCGACGGCAAACCTGACCATGATTATGGCGCCAGTGGCTGGGCCTTCGTCGGAGAGCGCGGGATGGCCTCATGGATCCGCTGCCAACGCAATGGTCAACCGCTTGTCGCCTGCAATCTCAAGCTTCCGACAGATACCAAAAACGGCTTCTACGTGGTACGCCTCGGCGCCTGAAACAAAAGCGGGGCCGATCGGCGACAAGGAAGAACAGTTCCACTGCTAGTGGGTTGCTGTTGAACAAAGGCCCGGTGCTTGTGAAAGCACTGGGCCTTTGTTTTTTTGGGGGGCTACCCATTGCCCAATCCCCTGAAATTTCTCGGCTACCTGGCCCGGCCCTTGTCTCACACTAATCAGCTTGACGCTTCAGGTGTTCTGCATCCGAATGCGTCAGGGCGACATGGTGCCTGTCGTAAGGTTTGCGGTGCCGCGCGAGCGGCGCTCTCCCGCAGGCGCCGCATACCTGTCACCAAACCTATGCCCCCCCTACAATCCAAAGGCATGACCAGCAAAACCCAGGATCAGGTCTATGCTTGAGGCAGCGCAGCAGCAAGGACCTCTGCCAAGCGACCTGATGATTCTCGCCCTGGCTGCCGCCGCTCTCTATATATACGCCCCGGCCATCAACACCACGCTCTGGCGCGCCTTGGCCTGCAGCGGTTTGGCGGTGCTCGGTGCCGGCCTGCTCGTGAGCTCAGACAGCCTGATCGGCATCGAACGCTTCGCCAGCCCGTTCGCCGCCGCACTGCACCTGATCATCCTCGCTTGCTGGCTAGACCAATGGGCCATCGCTTCATCAGTCGGTCATCGCTCCACCGATAAAGTATTGACCCAGAGCGGTGCGCGCAGTGTCGAGAGCTGCTAGAACAAGCGTTTTTTGCATTTGCAAGTAGGGGGAGTCGCCAGATGAACTTTACAAGGCACAGAACAGGCAAACTCAAAGGCAGCAAGCCAAATGATATTAATTATCATTACGTAACTTGCTATTCGTTACCGTCCGCAAGAAACATAATTGACAAAACCGCACGCAATGCCCGAATTTCAAGGCCCTCAGCCAGTTACGAAGGTTTTTTGTACTTAATCCTACGAATAAATTTGCGACAGAAATTTTACTTGCACCAGGTTTACCCATAAAATCAGCGGGATTGATTCGGCTGCGACATTTGGTCACTGCATGTGCGACGCCAAGTCGCCGCTCTACACTTATTTCAGACTGCAGAGCTGGGTCTCTGTATAAGGATTTCTAGCATGTCCGATTCGGCAGGACTCATCGCCCACAACTGGGGCTTTGCCATCTTCCTCCTGGGTGTCGTCGGCCTGTGCGCCTTCATGCTCGGCCTGTCCAGCCTGCTCGGTAGCAAGGCTTGGGGCCGCGCCAAGAACGAACCCTTCGAATCCGGCATGCTGCCCGTCGGCAGCGCCCGCCTGCGCCTGTCCGCCAAATTCTATCTGGTCGCGATGCTGTTCGTGATCTTCGATATCGAAGCCCTCTTTCTCTTTGCATGGTCTGTGTCCGTCCGCGAAAGCGGCTGGACCGGATTCGTCGAAGCACTCGTTTTCATAGCAATTCTGTTGGCAGGTCTTGTCTACCTATGGCGCGTCGGGGCACTTGATTGGGCTCCCGAAGGTCGCCGCAAGCGGCAAGCGAAGCTGAAACAATGAGGCTTTGGCATGCAATACAATCTCACCAGAATCGATCCGGATGCGCCCAATGAGCAGTACCCGGTCGGTGAACGGGAAACCGTCACCGATCAACTGCTAGAGGACCAGGTCCACAAGAACATCTACATGGGCAAACTTGAAGATGTGCTGCGTGGTGCGGTCAACTGGGGTCGCAAGAACTCCCTCTGGCCGTACAACTTCGGCCTGTCCTGCTGCTACGTGGAAATGACCACGGCCTTCACGGCACCCCACGACATCGCCCGCTTCGGCGCCGAAGTCATCCGGGCCTCGCCGCGTCAGGCCGACTTCATGGTCATTGCCGGTACCTGCTTCGTCAAAATGGCGCCGATCATCCAGCGCCTGTACGAGCAGATGCTCGAGCCGAAATGGGTCATCTCCATGGGTTCGTGCGCCAACTCCGGCGGCATGTACGACATCTACTCGGTCGTTCAGGGGGTCGACAAGTTCCTCCCCGTGGACGTCTATGTGCCTGGCTGCCCGCCACGCCCTGAGGCTTTCCTGCAAGGCTTGATGCTGTTGCAGGAGTCGATCGGCCAAGAACGACGCCCGCTTTCCTGGGTTGTTGGTGATCAAGGTATTTACCGTGCCGAGATGCCAGCCCAGAAAGACCTGCGTCGTGAGCAGCGCATTGCAGTAACCAACCTGCGCAGCCCCGACGAAGTCTGATCCAGCGACCTGCCGCCCGCTCCCGAAGGAGCCGGCGGCCTGGCTTCATTCTTAACGTTGACCCAAAGCGACCGAGACCATGACAGCGGACAACGCTATTTTCATTCCGCCCTACAAGGCTGACGACCAGGATGTGGTCGTCGAACTGAACAACCGTTTTGGCGCCGACGCATTCGTCGCCCAGGAAACCCGCACCGGCATGCCCGTGCTGTGGGTAAAACGCGCCCAGCTCAAAGAGGTGCTCAGCTTCCTGCGCGGCGTCGCCAAGCCTTACAGCATGCTGTACGACCTGCATGGCGTCGACGAGCGCCTGCGCACCCAGCGCCGTGGCCTGCCAGCCGCCGATTTCAGCGTGTTCTACCACCTGTTGTCGATCGAGCGTAACAGCGACGTGATGATCAAGGTGTCGCTCAGCGAAGGCGACCTGAACCTGCCGACCGTGACAGGCATCTGGCCAAACGCCAACTGGTACGAGCGCGAAGTCTGGGACATGTTCGGCATCGACTTTGCCGGCCACCCGCACCTCAGCCGCATCATGATGCCGCCGACCTGGGAAGGTCACCCGCTGCGCAAGGACTACCCTGCCCGTGCGACCGAGTTCGACCCCTACAGCCTGACCCTGGCCAAGCAGCAGCTTGAAGAGGAATCGGCTCGCTTCAACCCGGAAGCCTGGGGCATGAAGCGTCAGGGCGCCAACGAGGACTACATGTTCCTCAACCTCGGCCCCAACCACCCTTCGGCGCACGGTGCGTTCCGTATCGTCCTGCAGCTGGACGGTGAAGAAATCGTCGACTGCGTACCGGACATCGGCTACCACCACCGTGGCGCCGAAAAAATGGCCGAGCGCCAGTCCTGGCACAGCTTCATCCCCTATACCGACCGTATCGATTACCTCGGTGGGGTGATGAACAACCTGCCGTACGTGCTTGCGGTGGAGAAGCTGGCCGGCATCAAGGTGCCGCAGAAGGTCGACGTGATTCGCATCATGCTGGCCGAGTTCTTCCGCATCACCAGCCACCTGCTGTTCCTGGGTACCTACATCCAGGACGTCGGCGCCATGACTCCGGTGTTCTTCACCTTCACCGACCGCCAGCGCGCCTACACCGTGATCGAAGCGATCACCGGTTTCCGCCTGCACCCGGCCTGGTACCGCATCGGTGGCGTCGCCCACGACCTGCCACGCGGCTGGGACAAGCTGGTCAAGGACTTCGTCGAATGGCTGCCCAAGCGCCTCGACGAATACACCAAGGCCGCCCTGCAAAACAGCATCCTCAAGGGCCGTACCATCGGCGTTGCCGCGTACAACACCAAGGAAGCGCTGGAATGGGGCACCACCGGTGCCGGCTTGCGTGCCACCGGTTGCAACTTCGACCTGCGTAAAGCCCGCCCTTACTCCGGCTACGAAAACTTCGAGTTCGAAGTACCGCTGGCCCACAACGGCGATGCCTACGATCGCTGCATGGTCCGTGTCGAGGAGATGCGTCAGAGTATCCGCATCATCGACCAGTGCCTGCGCAACATGCCGGAAGGCCCGTACAAGGCGGATCACCCGCTGACCACGCCGCCGCCGAAAGAGCGCACCCTGCAGCACATCGAAACCCTGATCACGCACTTCCTGCAAGTCTCGTGGGGCCCGGTCATGCCGGCCAACGAGTCGTTCCAGATGATCGAAGCGACCAAGGGCATCAACAGTTACTACCTGACGAGCGATGGCGGCACCATGAGCTACCGCACCCGGATCCGCACCCCGAGCTACCCGCACCTGCAGCAGATCCCTTCGGTGATCAAAGGCAGCATGGTCGCCGACCTCATTGCGTACCTGGGCAGTATCGACTTCGTTATGGCTGACGTGGACCGCTAAGCATGAACAGCACGCTTATCCAGACAGACCGTTTCGCCCTGAGCGAAACCGAGCGCTCGGCCATCGAGCACGAAATGCATCACTACGAGGACCCGCGCGCGGCGTCCATCGAAGCCCTGAAGATCGTCCAGAAGGAACGTGGCTGGGTGCCGGACGGCGCCATCTACGCCATTGGCGAAGTGCTGGGCATTCCGGCCAGCGACGTCGAGGGTGTCGCCACCTTCTACAGTCAGATCTTCCGCCAGCCGGTCGGCCGCCACATCATCCGCGTGTGTGACAGCATGGTCTGCTACATCGGCGGCCATGAGTCGGTCGTCAGCCAGATCCAGAGCGAGTTGGGCATCGGCCTGGGCCAGACCACCGCCGACGGTCGTTTCACCCTGCTGCCCGTGTGCTGCCTGGGCAACTGCGACAAGGCACCGGCACTGATGATCGACGATGACACCTTTGGCGACGTACAGCCGGCTGGCGTTTCCAAACTGCTGGAGGGTTACGTATGACCATTACTTCCTTCGGCCCGGCCAACCGCATCGCGCGCTCGGCCGAAACCCACCCGCTGACCTGGCGCCTGCGTGACGATGGCGAGCCAGTATGGCTGGCCGAGTACGAATCGAAAAACGGCTATGCCGCAGCCCGCAAGGCCCTGGCGCAAATGTCGCAGGACGATATCGTACAGGCGGTCAAGGACTCGGGCCTCAAGGGCCGTGGCGGTGCAGGCTTCCCCACTGGCGTGAAGTGGGGCCTGATGCCCAAAGACGAATCCATGAACATCCGCTACCTGCTGTGCAACGCGGACGAAATGGAGCCGAACACCTGGAAGGACCGCATGCTGATGGAGCAACAGCCCCATCTGCTGGTCGAGGGCATGCTGATCAGCGCCCGCGCCCTGAAGGCCTACCGCGGCTACATCTTCCTGCGTGGCGAATACACCACCGCAGCGAAGAACCTCAACCGCGCCATCGATGAAGCCAAGGCCGCCGGCCTGCTGGGCAAGAATATCCTGGGCAGCGGTTTCGATTTCGAGCTGTTCGTGCACACCGGCGCCGGCCGCTACATCTGCGGTGAAGAAACCGCGCTGATCAACTCGCTGGAAGGCCGCCGCGCCAACCCGCGCTCCAAGCCGCCCTTCCCTGCCGCCGTTGGCGTGTGGGGCAAGCCGACGTGCGTGAACAACGTCGAAACCCTGTGCAATGTCCCGGCCATCGTCGCCAACGGCAACGACTGGTACAAGTCGCTGGCCCGCGAAGGCAGCGAAGACCATGGCACCAAACTGATGGGCTTCTCCGGCAAGGTGAAGAACCCAGGCCTGTGGGAACTGCCATTCGGCGTTACCGCGCGCGAGCTGTTCGAAGACTACGCCGGTGGCATGCGCGATGGCTTCAAGCTCAAGTGCTGGCAGCCAGGCGGCGCCGGTACCGGCTTCCTGCTGCCCGAGCACCTCGATGCGCAAATGTACGCCGGTGGCATTGCCAAGGTCGGCACCCGTATGGGTACTGGGCTGGCCATGGCCGTCGACGACAGCATCAACATGGTGTCGCTGCTGCGCAACATGGAAGAGTTCTTCGCCCGCGAGTCATGCGGCTGGTGCACCCCATGCCGTGACGGTCTGCCATGGAGCGTGAAGATGCTGCGCGCACTGGAAAAAGGCCAGGGCCGCGCCGAAGACATCGAGACGCTGCTGGGGCTGGTCAACTTCCTCGGCCCAGGCCGCACCTTCTGTGCTCACGCACCGGGTGCCGTCGAGCCGCTGGGCAGTGCCATCAAATACTTCCGCTCGGAGTTCGAGGCCGGTGTGGCGCCTGACAGTGCTGGCAGCCTGCGCCCGGACCTGGCGAAGCCCATCCAGGCCGGGCCGATCGTGGTCGGCGCATAACAAGATGATTAGGCGGGTGGTCCGTGCCACTCGCCAGCTTGCCGGCAGGCCCGAGTCGATCGAGGCGTGTCGCAAGCTCACCGATTTCCATTAGCCACGCCCGCTCACGCGGGCCAACGAAGAACTTTGAACAATGGCCACTATCCACGTAGACGGCAAAGCGCTCGAAGTCAACGGTGCAGACAACCTGTTACAGGCGTGTCTGTCGCTCGGCCTCGACATCCCTTATTTCTGCTGGCACCCGGCGCTTGGTAGCGTTGGCGCCTGCCGGCAGTGCGCAGTCAAGCAGTACACCGACGAGAACGACACCCGTGGTCGTATCGTCATGTCCTGCATGACCCCTGCTTCCGACGGCACCTGGATCTCCATCGACGATGAAGAGTCGAAGGCGTTCCGCGCCAGCGTCGTCGAATGGCTGATGACCAACCACCCGCACGACTGCCCGGTGTGCGAGGAAGGCGGTCACTGCCACCTGCAGGACATGACGGTAATGACCGGCCACAACGAGCGCCGCTACCGTTTCACCAAGCGTACCCACCAGAACCAGGACCTCGGCCCGTTCATCGCCCATGAGATGAACCGCTGCATCGCCTGCTACCGCTGCGTGCGCTATTACAAGGACTACGCAGGTGGTACCGACCTGGGCGTATACGGCGCCCACGACAACGTGTACTTCGGCCGCGTCGAAGACGGCGTGCTGGAAAGCGAGTTCTCCGGCAACCTGACCGAGGTCTGCCCGACCGGCGTGTTCACCGACAAGACCCACTCCGAGCGCTACAACCGCAAGTGGGACATGCAGTTCGCCCCAAGCATCTGCCATGGCTGCTCCAGCGGCTGCAACATCAGCCCGGGTGAGCGCTACGGCGAACTGCGCCGTATCGAAAACCGCTTCAACGGTTCGGTCAACCAGTACTTCCTGTGCGACCGCGGCCGCTTCGGCTACGGCTACGTCAACCGCAAGGACCGCCCACGTCAGCCACAACTGGCCGACGGCACCAAGCTGGGTCTGGACGCCGCCCTGGACAAGGCCGCCGACCTGCTGCGCGGCCGTACCATCGTCGGTATCGGCTCGCCACGCGCCAGCCTCGAAAGTAACTACGGCCTGCGTGAGCTGGTCGGTGCCGACTACTTCTACTCGGGCATGGAAGCGGGCGAACTGGCCCGCGTACGCCTGGCCCTGAACGTGCTGAACAACAGCCCGCTGCCAGTACCGACCCTGCGCGACATCGAAGACCACGACGCCGTGTTCGTGCTCGGTGAAGACCTGACCCAGACCGCTGCCCGCGTTGCCCTGGCCGTGCGCCAGGCCACCAAAGGCAAGGCCGAGGCCATGGCCGAAGCGATGAAAGTGCAGCCTTGGCTCGACGCTGCTGTGAAGAACATTGGCCAGCACGCGCTGTACCCACTGTTCATCGCGTCCCTGGCTGAAACCAAGCTGGACGACGTCGCCGAAGAATGCGTACACGCCGCGCCGGCCGACCTGGCCCGCATCGGTTTCGCCGTGGCCCACGCCATCGACCCGAGCGCCCCTGCCGTCGCCGGCCTGGACGACGAAGCCAAGGCCCTGGCCCAGCGCATCGCCGACGCCCTGGTCGCCGCCAAGCGCCCACTGGTCGTTGCCGGTACGTCGCTGGCCGACCCAGCGCTGATCGAAGCCGCCGCTAACATCGCCAAGGCCCTGAAGCTGCGCGAGAAAAACGGCTCGCTGAGCCTGGTGGTACCTGAGGCCAACAGCCTTGGCCTGGCCATGCTCGGTGGCGAGTCGGTCGATGCCGCGCTGGATGCGGTCATCAGCGGCAAGGCCGATGCCATCGTGGTGCTGGAAAACGACCTGTACGCCCGCGTACCGGCCGCCAAGGTCGACGCAGCCCTGGCTGCGGCCAAGGTGGTGATCGTTGCCGACCACTCCAAAACCGCCACCGTCGACCGCGCCCACCTGGTGCTGCCGGCCGCCTCGTTCGCCGAGGGTGACGGTACCCTGGTCAGCCAGGAAGGCCGTGCCCAGCGCTTCTTCCAGGTGTTCGACCCGCAATATCTGGACAGCAGCATCCTGGTCCATGAAGGCTGGCGCTGGATGCACGCCCTGCGTGCCACCCTGCTGAACAAGCCGGTCGACTGGACCCAGCTGGACCACGTCACCAGCGCCTGTGCCGAAGCCGCCCCGCAACTGGCCGGCATCGTCAACGCCGCGCCAAGCGCCGCGTTCCGCATCAAGGGCATGAAGCTGGCCCGTGAGCCGCTGCGCTACTCCGGCCGTACCGCCATGCGCGCCAACATCAGTGTGCACGAGCCGCGCACCCCGCAAGACAAGGACACCGCGTTCGCCTTCTCCATGGAAGGCTACTCGGGTTCGGCCGAACCGCGCCAGCAGGTGCCGTTCGCCTGGTCGCCGGGCTGGAACTCCCCACAGGCCTGGAACAAGTTTCAGGACGAGGTCGGTGGCCACCTGCGTGCCGGTGACCCAGGCGTACGCCTGATCGAATCGCAAGGTGACCGCCTGAACTGGTTCAACGCCATTCCGGGGGCCTTCAACCCGGCCCGTGGTACCTGGACTGCCGTACCGTTCTTCCACCTGTTTGGCAGCGAAGAAAGCTCCTCGCGCGCCGCCCCGGTCCAAGAACGCATCCCGGCTGCCTACGTGGCCCTGGCCAAGTCCGAAGCCGACCGCCTGGGCGTCAACGAGGGTGCCCTGCTGAGCCTGAACGTCGCCGGTGTGGCCCTGCGCCTGCCGCTGCGTATCAATGAAGAGCTGGGCGCTGGCCTGGTCGCGTTGCCGAAAGGCCTGGCTGGCATTCCGCCTGCCATCTTCGGTGCATCCGTCGAAGGTCTGCAGGAGGCAGCACAATGAGCTGGTTCACCCCCGAAGTGATCGATGTGATCCTCACCGTGCTGCGGGCCATCGTGGTCCTGCTGGCGGTGGTGGTCTGCGGCGCCCTGCTCAGCTTCGTCGAGCGCCGCCTGCTGGGCTGGTGGCAGGACCGTTACGGCCCTAACCGCGTCGGCCCGTTCGGCATGTTCCAGATCGCTGCCGACATGCTGAAGATGTTCTTCAAGGAAGACTGGAACCCGCCCTTCGTCGACCGCGTGATCTTCACCCTGGCACCGGTAGTGGCCATGAGCGCCCTGCTGATCGCCTTCGTGGTCATCCCGATCACCCCGACCTGGGGCGTTGCCGACCTGAACATCGGCCTGCTGTTCTTCTTCGCCATGGCCGGTCTGTCGGTCTACGCGGTACTGTTCGCCGGCTGGTCGTCGAACAACAAGTACGCCCTGCTGGGCAGCTTGCGTGCTTCGGCACAGACCGTGTCGTACGAAGTGTTCCTGGGCCTGGCGCTGATGGGCGTGGTGGTGCAGGTGGGCTCGTTCAACATGCGCGACATCGTTGAGTACCAGGCGCAGAACCTGTGGTTCATCATTCCGCAGTTCTTCGGCTTCTGCACCTTCTTCATCGCTGGCGTCGCCGTGACTCACCGTCACCCGTTCGACCAGCCGGAAGCAGAACAGGAACTGGCCGACGGCTACCACATCGAGTATGCCGGCATGAAGTGGGGCATGTTCTTCGTCGGTGAGTACATCGGCATCATCCTCATCTCGGCGCTGCTGGTAACCCTGTTCTTCGGTGGCTGGCACGGCCCGTTCGGCATCCTGCCGCAACTGTCGTTCCTGTGGTTCGCCCTGAAGACCGCGTTCTTCATCATGCTGTTCATCCTGCTGCGCGCCTCGATCCCGCGCCCACGCTATGACCAGGTGATGGACTTCAGCTGGAAGTTCTGCCTGCCGCTGACCCTGATCAATTTGCTGGTGACCGCTGCGATCGTGCTCTACAACACGCCAGCCGTCGCGGCCCAGTGAGGATTTGACCCATGTTCAAGTATATCGGCGACATCGTTAAGGGCACCGGCACCCAGCTGCGCAGCCTGGCAATGGTGTTCTCCCACGGGTTCCGCAAGCGCGACACCCTGCAGTACCCCGAAGAACCCGTGTACCTGCCGCCGCGCTACCGCGGCCGCATCGTCCTCACCCGCGACCCCGATGGCGAGGAGCGCTGCGTAGCGTGCAACCTCTGCGCGGTGGCCTGCCCGGTTGGCTGCATTTCGCTGCAGAAGGCCGAGACAGAGGACGGCCGCTGGTACCCGGAGTTCTTCCGCATCAACTTCTCGCGTTGCATTTTCTGCGGCCTGTGTGAAGAAGCGTGCCCGACCACCGCGATCCAGCTGACTCCGGATTTCGAAATGGCCGAGTTCAAGCGTCAGGACCTGGTGTACGAGAAAGAAGATCTGCTGATCTCCGGCCCCGGCAAGAACCCTGACTACAACTTCTACCGTGTTGCGGGTATGGCAATCGCTGGCAAGCCGAAGGGCTCTGCACAGAACGAAGCCGAGCCGATCAACGTGAAGAGCTTGCTCCCATAAGGACAGAAAGATGGAATTCGCTTTCTACTTCGCATCCGGGATCGCCGTGGTCTCCACCCTTCGGGTGGTAACCGGCACCAACCCCGTGCACGCCTTGCTTTACCTGATCATTTCGCTGATTTCCGTGGCCATGATCTTCTTCGCCCTGGGTGCGCCGTTTGCCGGCGCCCTGGAAGTGATCGCCTACGCCGGCGCCATCATGGTGCTGTTCGTGTTCGTGGTGATGATGCTCAACCTCGGGCCGGCTTCGGTCGCCCAGGAACGGGGCTGGCTCAAGCCCGGCATCTGGGCCGGGCCGGTGATCCTCGGCGCCCTGCTGCTGGCGGAGCTGCTGTACGTGCTGTTCGTCACCCCGAGTGGGGCCGGCATCAGCGGTACCACCGTGGGCCCGAAAGAAGTGGGTATCAGCCTGTTCGGCCCTTACCTGCTGGTGGTCGAACTGGCGTCGATGCTGCTGCTGGCTGCAGCCGTCACCGCCTTCCACCTGGGCCGCAACGAGGCGAAGGAGTAAATCATGGGTGCTATCCCTCTCGAGCATGGTCTGGCGGTCGCCGGCATCCTGTTCTGCTTAGGTCTGGTTGGCCTGATGGTCCGCCGCAACATCCTCTTCGTGCTCATGAGCCTGGAAGTCATGATGAACGCCTCTGCCCTGGCGTTCGTCGTCGCCGGTGCCCGTTGGGTCCAGCCCGACGGCCAGGTGATGTTCATTCTGGTGATCAGCCTGGCAGCCGCCGAGGCCAGCATTGGCCTGGCCATCCTGCTGCAGCTGTATCGCCGCTTCCACACTCTCGACATCGATGCTGCCAGTGAGATGCGCGGATGAACCTTCTCTTCCTGACTTTCGTCTTTCCCCTCGTCGGCTTCCTGCTGCTGTCGTTCTCGCGTGGACGGTTCTCGGAGAACCTGTCCGCCCTGATCGGCGTCGGCTCGGTAGGCCTGTCGGCCGCCACGGCCGCTTACGTCATCTGGCAGTTCAACGTCGCCCCGCCTGAGGGCGGCGCGTACAGCCAGCTGCTGTGGCAGTGGATGTCGGTGGACGGCTTCGCGCCGAACTTCACCCTGTACCTGGACGGCCTGTCGGTCACCATGCTCGGCGTGGTGACCGGTGTCGGCTTCCTGATCCACCTGTTCGCATCCTGGTACATGCGTGGCGAAGCCGGCTACTCGCGCTTCTTCTCGTACACCAACCTGTTCATCGCCAGCATGCTGTTCCTGGTCCTCGGCGACAACCTGCTGTTCATCTACTTCGGCTGGGAAGGCGTGGGCCTGTGCTCGTACCTGTTGATCGGTTTCTACTACAGCAACCGCAACAACGGTAACGCGGCACTCAAGGCATTCATCGTCACCCGTATCGGCGACGTGTTCATGGCCATCGGCCTGTTCATCCTGTTCGCCCAGCTGGGCACCCTGAACGTGCAGGAACTGCTGGTGCTGGCACCGCAGAAGTTCCAGGCTGGCGACACCTGGATGGTACTGGCCACGCTGATGCTGCTGGGTGGTGCGGTCGGTAAATCGGCACAGCTGCCACTGCAGACCTGGCTGGCCGACGCCATGGCGGGCCCGACTCCGGTTTCGGCACTGATCCACGCCGCAACCATGGTGACCGCGGGCGTGTACCTGATCGCCCGTACCAACGGCCTGTTCCTGCTGGCGCCGGACATCCTGCACCTTGTAGGTGTGGTCGGTGGCGTGACCCTGGTACTGGCAGGCTTCGCTGCGCTGGTACAGACCGATATCAAGCGTATCCTCGCCTACTCGACCATGAGCCAGATCGGCTACATGTTCCTGGCCCTGGGCGTGGGTGCCTGGGACGCGGCGATCTTCCACCTGATGACCCACGCCTTCTTCAAGGCCCTGCTGTTCCTTGCCTCCGGTGCGGTGATCGTTGCCTGCCACCACGAGCAGAACATCTTCAAGATGGGCGGCCTGTGGAAGAAACTGCCGCTGGCCTACGCCAGCTTCGTGGTCGGTGGCGCGGCACTGGCGGCCCTGCCGATCGTGACCGTAGGCTTCTACTCCAAGGACGAGATCCTCTGGGAAGCCTTCGCCAGCGGCAACACCGGCCTGCTGTATGCCGGCCTGGTAGGCGCGTTCATGACCTCGCTGTACACCTTCCGCCTGATCTTCATCGCCTTCCACGGCGAAGCCAAGACCGAAGCCCACGCGGGCCACGGCATCAGCCACTGGCTGCCGCTGGGCGTGCTGATCGTGCTGTCGACCTTCGTCGGCGCCTGGATTACCCCGCCGCTGGCCGGTGTGCTGCCAGAAAGCGCCGGCCATGCCGGTGGCGAAGCCAAGCACGCGCTGGAGATCACCTCGGGTGCCATCGCCATCGCCGGTATCCTGCTGGCCGCCCTGCTGTTCCTGGGCAAGCGCCGCTTCGTCAGCGCCGTCGCCAACAGTGGCATCGGTCGCGTCCTGTCGGCCTGGTGGTTCGCTGCCTGGGGCTTCGACTGGATCTACGACAAGCTTTTCGTCAAACCGTACCTGCTGATCAGCCACATCCTGCGCAAGGACCCGGTTGACCGCACCATCGGCCTGATTCCTCGGATGGCGCGTGGCGGCCACGTGGCCATGAGCAAGACCGAGACTGGCCAACTGCGCTGGTACACCGCCTCTATCGCCGTGGGTGCCGTGCTGGTGCTCGGTGCCGTGGTAGTGGCTGCGGTATGACTATGAATCTTGCGACTTTGCCAAAGGAAACCAACCCGTCATGATTTTGCCTTGGCTGATCCTGATCCCCTTCATCGGCGGCTTCCTGTGCTGGCTGGGTGAGCGCTTCGGCGCCACCCTGCCGCGCTGGATCGCGCTGCTTACCATGTCCCTGCTGCTTGGCATCGGCCTGTGGCTGTGGGGTACCGGCGACTACACCCTCGCTCCCGCACCGGGCGCCGAACCGGCCTGGGCACTCGAATACAAAGTCGAGTGGATCAAGCGTTTCGGCATCAGCATCCACCTGGCCCTGGACGGCCTGTCGCTGCTGATGATCCTGCTCACCGGCCTGCTCGGTGTGCTGTCGGTACTGTGTTCCTGGAAAGAGATCCAGCGCCACGTCGGCTTCTTCCACCTCAACCTGATGTGGATCCTCGGCGGCGTGGTCGGTGTGTTCCTGGCCCTGGACCTGTTCCTGTTCTTCTTCTTCTGGGAAATGATGCTGGTGCCGATGTACTTCCTCATCGCGCTCTGGGGTCATAGCTCGGCAGACGGCAAGAAGACCCGGATCTACGCGGCGACCAAGTTCTTCATCTTCACCCAGGCCAGCGGCCTGATCATGCTGGTGGCGATCCTGGGCCTGGTGCTGGTCAACTACAACACCACTGGCGTGCTCACCTTCAACTACAGCGACCTGCTCAAGGCCGAGTTGCCAGCCGGTGTCGAGTACGTGCTGATGCTGGGCTTCTTCATCGCCTTCGCGGTGAAGCTGCCGGTGGTGCCGTTCCACTCCTGGCTGCCTGACGCTCACGCCCAGGCACCGACCGCAGGTTCGGTGGACCTGGCGGGTATCTTGCTGAAGACCGCGGCCTACGGCCTGCTGCGCTTCGCCCTGCCGCTGTTCCCGAACGCCTCGGCCGAGTTCGCGCCGATCGCCATGACCCTGGGCCTGATCGGTATCTTCTACGGTGCCTTCCTGGCCTTCGCCCAAACCGACATCAAGCGCCTGATCGCCTTCTCCAGCGTCTCGCACATGGGCTTCGTGCTGATCGGCATCTACTCCGGCAGCCAGCAGGCCCTGCAAGGTGCGGTGATCCAGATGCTGGCCCACGGCCTGTCGGCTGCGGCACTGTTCATCCTGTCCGGCCAGCTGTACGAGCGCCTGCACACCCGTGACATGCGCCAGATGGGTGGCCTGTGGCATCGCATCGCCTACCTGCCGGCCATCAGCCTGTTCTTCGCAGCGGCATCGCTGGGCCTGCCCGGCACCGGCAACTTCGTCGGCGAGTTCCTGATCCTGATCGGCAGCTTCGTGCATGTACCGTGGATCACCGTGATTGCCACCACCGGCCTGGTGTTCGGTTCGGTGTACTCGCTGATCATGATCCACCGCGCCTACTTCGGCCCGGCCAAGACCGACACCGTGCTGGCCGGCATGGACGGTCGCGAACTGATCATGGTTCTGGGTCTGGCGGTATTGCTGATCCTGCTGGGCGTGTATCCGCAGCCGTTCCTCGACACCTCTGCCGCCACCATGAGTGGTGTGCAGCAGTGGCTCGGATCCGCTTTCACTCAACTCGCTTCGGCCCGGTAAGAGCGCTATGGAATTCACCACTCAACACTTCATCGCATTGGCGCCGATGCTGATCACCACCATCACCACGGTGGTGGTGATGCTGGCGATCGCCTGGAAGCGCAACCACTCGCAGACCTTCCTGCTGTCCACCGTGGGCCTGAACCTGGCCCTGCTGTCGCTCCTGCCGGCGCTGAAGGTCGCGCCGCTGGCGGTCACCTCGCTGATCACCATCGACAAGTTCGCCTGCCTGTACATGGCGATCATCCTCATAGCAACGCTGGCCTGCGTCACCCTCGCCCACGCTTACCTCGGCGAGGGCTCCAAGGGTTTCCCGGGCAACCGTGAAGAACTGTACCTGTTGCTGCTGATGTCGGCCCTCGGTGGCCTGGTGCTGGTCAGCGCCAACCACCTGGCCGGCCTGTTCATCGGCCTGGAGCTGCTGTCGGTACCGGTCTACGGCCTGGTGGCGTATGCCTTCTTCAACAAGCGATCACTGGAAGCCGGCATCAAGTACATGGTGCTGTCGGCCGCAGGCTCGGCTTTCCTGCTGTTCGGCATGGCCCTGCTGTACGCCGACGCCGGCAGCCTGAGCTTCGACCAGATCGGCAAGGCCCTGGCTACCACCAGCATGCCAAGCCTGGTGGCCCAGCTGGGCCTGGGCATGATGCTGGTCGGCCTGGCCTTCAAGCTGTCGCTGGTACCGTTCCATCTGTGGACCCCGGACGTGTACGAAGGCGCTCCGGCGCCGGTCGCCGCGTTCCTGGCAACCGCCAGCAAGGTAGCAGTATTCGCCGTTGTCGTACGCCTGTTCATGCTCTCCCCTGCTGCCAGCAGCGGCGTGCTCAGCACCGTACTGGCGGTGATTGCCGTAGCCTCGATCCTGATTGGTAACCTGCTGGCGCTGACCCAGAGCAACCTCAAGCGTCTGCTGGGTTACTCGTCCATCGCCCACTTCGGTTACCTGGTCATCGCGTTGGTCGCCAGCAAGGGCCTGGCCCTGGAAGCCATGGGCGTTTACCTGGTCACCTACGTGATCACCAGCCTGGGCGCCTTCGGCGTCATCACCCTGATGTCCTCGCCATACGGCGGCCGTGACGCCGATGCCCTGTACGAGTACCGCGGCCTGTTCTGGCGCCGCCCGTACCTGACAGCGGTACTGACCGTGATGATGCTGTCGCTGGCGGGTATCCCGCTGACCGCCGGCTTCATCGGCAAGTTCTACATCATCGCTACCGGCGTCGAATCGCACCTGTGGTGGTTGGTCGGTGCGCTGGTGATCGGTAGCGCCATCGGCGTGTACTATTACCTGCGCGTCATGGTTACCCTGTACCTGGTCGAGCCGAACCTGCGTCGTCACGACGCCCCGCTCAAGTGGGAACAGCGCACCGGCGGTGTCATGCTGCTGGCTATCGCCATTCTCGCTTTCGTACTGGGTGTGTACCCGCAGCCCCTGCTGGAACTGGTTCAGCAAGCGGGCCTGCAACTGATCGGTTGATCACCCCGGCAGCCCCGGTAACAGAAAACACCCCGCCTAGGCGGGGTGTTTTTTTATCTACACGTTTTTCTACCTGCGCCCAATGGTGCCTCACTCACTCGGGCAGCCCTGGCCTGCGCCCGGCAACGCGGCCTTGCGCAAATCACCATTGGCCGAAGGCAGGTACACTTCCGGGTTGGGCATGCCGCTGGGGGAGAGTTCATGGGTCATTTCGAATTCGGCGCGCACTGACCAGCCACACGCCTCGGTGGTGCATTGCAAATAAGCGATTCGCAGGAAAATATGGCGCCCTTCGCTAGTACGTATGCGCATCCGGCTGTGGCAATGCGGGCAAACCAGCTTGTAAGTACTCACGGCAAGTACCTGCTAGCATTGCCCAGGCTAGCCTGTGTATCAGTATTGGCTGCAACTGTGGGTGTATTCTTCAATTTGATGGTTCTCATTGCAGAAGTGCTCCTTAAAACGCAGGGCTGTATTCATAACGAGTAGTTTAAGCCCATGGAATATCATTAAACCAGTCATGGATATTTGTTATGAGTACTCACATACTTGCTGAGGTGCTCACGCGCCTTAAGCTTCTCACTGGCGCAAACACTGATGCCGAGCTGTCACGTGCACTGTCGGTCAGCCCGCAAACGCTGAGTAGCTGGAAGGTTCGCGAAAGCATCCCTTACTCACTTTGCATAGACATCGCCAAAAAGCATGCATGCTCACTGGACTGGCTATTGCTGGGCCAAGCCGAGCACAACCCCGCCGGCCCAGATGATGCGGGCTGGGAGTGCGAGATGCTCGAACGGCTGCGCACGCTCTCGCACAGCGACCGCCAGGCCATCCTGCTGTTCATCAAGGACAAGCAGCGCATCCAGCAGTTGGAACAGCAACTGAGTGAGCTCGGCGGCGCAACCAATGGCTAACCCCGACGGCGCCAGCGCTGGATAAGCTCGCGCGGGTCAAGTGTATCCAGCCAGACCATGACCTTGAGGCTGATGGGGATCACCACTACAGCGGCCACGAATGCCGCCATGCCCCGGGTCAGCAATGGCACCAATGACGAAACCAGTGGCTCGAACAAATGGCCCACACCCACGGTCACGAATAGCAGCAGCAGTTTCTTGGCCAGCGTCAGGCGCCTGGCCTCACTGGTAATCAATCGATCGCGTGCCGCGCTCACCAACAATGCTCCCAGCAGCGCGGCGAACAGCACATCGCCATCCACCCCCAGGAACGTCACCAATGCCGGAGCCAGGTGGTCGAAAACAGATCGCTCAGGCATGCACTTGCCCTCCGCGCGGAACAGGCAGGCAGGCGGTTGAACCCAGGCTATACATGACCGCCGCTTCGACAAAACGGATGTAGCACACCCGCAAGGCACGCCCATGATCATGCCCGGCCACATCCTCGAGCCGCTTGTAGCCCCGCGCTCGCAGCACTGACCGCCAGCGGGCGAATTCCCGTGCTGCTTCGATGGCTGCGCAGCGCGCGGCCACTTCCAAAGCAGCGTCACTGACAGACCGCGGCAGTTGCAGGTGCTCACGCAACCTGCCCAGATCCACCCGCGGCCAGAACGGGTCGTGGCAATCGGCAAAGCGCGGTAGCCGAGGATCGTTGCTCATGCGCTACCCCCTTACTGCTCGGCCAGCATGCCGTAGCGAATGGCCTTGATCACAGCAGCCACCCGGGTAGGCACTTCGAATTTGCGCAGGATGTTGGACACGTGAAAGTTCACCGTCGACTCCTTGCATTCAAGGATCTGGCCGATCTCCCACGAGCTCTTGCCATAAGCACACCACAACAGCACTTGCTGTTCACGTGGCGTCAGGCGAACCGGGGCGTCCGCCAAGGGTTGCTGCGAGTGTCGAGCGTTGTCAGTCATGTTTGAACTCCACGGGTGATTGAGCGAGGCATTGCTGCCTACTTGCAGTCACCTTACGAAGCACAGGCCACCCACCTCCACCGCCGTGGTTTGTAAAGAACTTTCGTACAAGACCGCATGACGAAGGTTACGCACGATTTGCTGACTTTCTGCGTGCTCCAAGCCGCATTTCGCTCGTCTCAACGCCGTTGTCCATTCGCCTTTCGCCTGGAGTCGTACAATGCGTTCCGATTTACCCCTCTCGTCCTGCCTCGGTCTGCTGGCGGCCTTGGCTGCCACTCAGCCCGCCCTGGGGGCATCCTCGGTCGAATTGGGCCGAGTGCTGATCACCGATGAGGAGCAGAACGAGCTGACGGCAGCCAGCGAGCGCCTGCGTGAAATACCGGGAGCCAGCAACCTGGTGGACATGCAGCGCGTAGGGCAAGGCCGAGTGGCCAGCAACCAGGACGTGCTGGCCTACCAGCCTGGGGTATTCGCCCAATCGGCAGGCAACGACGGCATCAAGCTGTCGATACGCGGCTCGGGCCTCAACCGTGCGCCAGGGGCGCACGGTTCCGGCGTTTACACGATGTTCGACGGCCTGCCGCTGACAGGCCCGGGCGGCACGCCTTACGAATTGTTCGAACCCCTGTGGCTGAGCCGTGCCGAAGTGCTGCGTGGCGCCAATGGCTTTGACCAAGGCTCCCTGGCCTTGGGCGGTGCGATCAACTACGTCACCCACACCGGCTACGACGCGCCTGCACTGCAAGTACGCTACGAGGTCGGTAGCCGCGGCTACCAGCATCGGCACATCAGTTCGGGCCAGGTGCTGGGCAATCTCGACTATTACGTGGCCCTGACCGATTCGGAATATGACGGCTACCAGGCGCACAGCAGCGGCAGCGCCAAGGGCATTGCCGCCAATGTCGGTTACCGCTTCAACCCCAACCTGGAAACCCGCTTCTACCTGCGCTATCGGGAAACTGAAAACGAACTGCCAGGCCGCCTGACCAAGGACCAGATCAAGCACCACCCGCGCGCGGCCAACCCCAACTATCTGGCACGCGACGACAGCCGCCCGCAACCAGGCAGCACCTGGGTGGGCAACAAGACGACCTTCTACCTCGACGACGAGGCACGCCTGGAAGCCGGCCTGGTCTATCACGACTACCCGATGGACCTGCGCGAAGGCCCCATGCGCCTGAAGGTCGCCTACACCGATGTCAGCGGCACGCTGAACTATTTCCGCCGCGACACACTGTTCGGCCGCGAGAGCAAGACCACCGTCGGTTGGCGTACCACCAAGCACCTGCCCAACAGCGGCGCTTCGCAATTTACCCGCAATGGCGATGTGTTTGGCGAGCGCACCCGTGACTTCACCTACCAGGGCTCGGACACCGTGCTGCATGTTGGCAACGACCTGGAACTGGTCCCCAACCTGTGGCTGAGCACCGGCCTGGCCATGATCTACACGCGCCGCGAAAGTGACGTGACCTACCCCGCTGAAGGCGGCAAGGTGAGCATGCATGACTGGGACTATGCCCCCCGCCTGGGGCTGCGCTACGACATCCGCCCGGACTTGCAGGTGTACGGCAACCTGAGCCGTTCGGTAGAGCCGCCACACCCATGGTCGCTGATCTGGAGCGCGCCCAGCACAGGCGGCAAGCAGATCCAGCCGATCGAGATGCAAAACCAGACAGCCACCACCCTCGAACTGGGCGCCCGTGGCGACTCGGCCCTCGGCCGCTGGGACCTGGCCTGGTACTACTCGCAAGTACGCCACGAACTGCTGGCCGTTGAGGTAGTGCCAAATTTCACCTCGGAATTCAACGCCAGCGCTACCGTGCACCAAGGCGTGGAAGCCGGCCTCGACAGCACCCTGTGGGAGCGCGCGGGCACTGGCAAGCTGAGCTTGCGCCAGGCCTACACCTTCAGCGACTTCCACTACCGTGATGACGACACGTTTGGCGACAACCGTCTGCCCGGCATCCCCATGCACTACTACCAGGCCGAGCTGCGCTATGACTGGCCGAGCGGCTTCTATGCCGGGGTCAACACACAAATGGCTTCGAAGGTGCAGGTGGACTACGCCAATAGCTACCACGCCGATGAATATGCCTTGCTCGGCGCACGCGTTGGCTGGGACTCACCGAAACAGGACTGGCAGACCTGGCTGGACCTGCGCAACCTGACCAACCAGCGCTATGCAGCGACCGTGACGCCGGCCTACAACGACGCAGGCAAGGACAATGCCCGTTCGACACCGGGCGAAGGGTTTGGCGTATATGCGGGGGTATCCTACAGCTTCCGCTGACGGGTAGGAGCGGGTTTACCCGCGAATGCGTCGGCAAAGTCAATGACGCATTCGCGGGTAAACCCGCTCCTGCGGGGGGGGGCGCTGCACAGCATGATTCGGGGTTCAGACCGCCCTGTTCAACTTCACCCATGAAGCAAACTTGTCGACAAACGCCTGCAAGAACGGTCGCGTCTTATCGTTGAGCTTGCCCGAATCCTCGAACAAGCTCGCCGCACCGCCAAGGTAAGCCTCGGGCATCTGCATGCAGGGCATGTCGAGAAACACCAGCGACTGGCGCACCGCATGGTTGGCGCCAAAGCCACCAATCGCCCCCGGCGACACACTCACCACCGCCGTCGGCTTGCCGCTCCAGGCACTTTGCCCGTAAGGACGCGAACCCACATCAATGGCATTTTTCAGGCAGCCCGGCACCGAGCGGTTGTATTCCGGGGTGACGAACAGCACTGCATCACTGCGGCGGATCTCATCGCGAAAACGCTTCCAGGTTTCCGGCGGTGCCTCGGCTTCGATATCTTCGTTGTACAGCGGCAGGTCGCCAATCTCGACGATCTTCAGCGCAAGGCTGGACGGCGCCAGCTCCGAAAGTGCGCGGGCGACCTTGCGGTTGTAGGACTCCTTGCGCAAGCTGCCCACGACGACTGCTACCGAATACACCTGGCTCATGGCAATTCCAACCTTTGCGGGTTAATTAGACGTTGTAGTTATAGATGACCGTTATCCGGCGCCTGAGTTTTTTTTCCGCAGGGCGAAAACTTCCGCATCTGTTTCACGGTCTATGCCTTCATACATTTCCTACGTAATTCAGAGGTTTCCACCCAAATGGCAGCAGTAATGGTCGGCCAATTCCACGCCCGTGACGCCGAAGGCCGCATCTACCCCGTGCACGAGTTTCAGGAATCCACCCTGCAACTCGACGGCAGCACGCTGGGCGCCCCCATCACCACCTACCGCCTGGCCATCGGCGACAAGGTCAACCACCTGGGTGAAAACCGTTTCGAGCTGGCACGTTCCGGCGTCGAGATCACGCGCATTCCGTGATGCAATCCACCGTGTAGCGGCCCCCTTCGTGCTGCAGGCCGTGCACATCGGCGACAAACCCGGGAAAGCCCTGGTTGAATGCTCGGGCGAATGCCAGGTAATCAAGGATCGAGCGGGTCGCCTCGGTGAACCGCTCACCCGGCATGATCAATGGGATGCCAGGCGGGTACGGCACCAGCATCACCGCCGCCACACGCCCCAGCAGTGCCTCGATCGGCACCGCCTCCACTTCGCCACGCACCATCTTGTCATAGGCCTGGGCCGGGCTGACGGCCACCTCCGGCAAACGGGTAAACAGCCGCTTTAGCTGCTTGGCCGTGGCATTGGCGCGGTAGCAGTCATGTAACTGGTCGCACAGGTCGCGCAGGCCCATGCCCTGGTAGCGCAAGGCGTCGGCAGCCCCCACACTGGGCAGGCAGCTGCTGATTGGGGTGTTGCCGTCATAGTGGCGCTTGAACTCCAGCAGCTCGGTGAGCAAGGTGCTCCACTTGCCCTTGGTGATGCCCATGGAAAACAGTACCAGGAAGCTGTACAGGCCCGTTTTTTCCACCACCAGCCCGCGCTCCCAGAGAAACTTGCTGACTACCGCCGCCGGGATGCCGCGCGCGCCCAGCACACCGTCTGCGCTCAGGCCCGGCATTACCAAGGTTACCTTCAGCGGGTCGAGCAGCACATAGTCGGTCACCACTTCACCAAACCCATGCCATTGCGCCCCCGGCTGCAGCAGCCAGTCCTGCGCGGCCAAACGGGGCATGCCCTCGGCACTTGGCGGCTGCCAGATGCTGAACCACCAGTCCTCTGCGGCAATGTGCTCACGCAGGTTGGCCAGGGCACGACGAAAACTCAAGGCCTCGTCGAACATCTCCTGCAGCAGCGAGCGCCCAGCCGGCCCTTCCATCATGGTGGAAGCCACATCCAGCGAGGCGAGAATACTGTACTGCGGCGAGGTAGAGATGTGCATCATGAACGCTTCGTTGAAACGGTCCCGGTCCAGCTGCCGCCTGGCACCGTCCTGCACATGAATCATCGAGGCCTGGCTGAACGCCGCCAGCAGCTTGTGGGTGGAGTGGGTACTGAACACCAGCGGGCTGTCTGCCGCGCAGGCGGTGCCCATGGCGTAGCGCCCGGTGAAAAAGTCGTGGAACGCGGCATAGGCAAACCAGGCCTCGTCGAAGTGCAGCACCTCGACACTGGCACCCAGGGCCTGCTTGATCAGCCCGGCGTGGTAACACAGCCCGTCGTAGGTGGAGTTGGTCACTACCGCCAGCTTGATACGCTGCCCCCGATCCCGGGCAAGGGGGTTGGCCTGAATCTTCGCGGCGATCGCCTCGGGGCTGAACTCGCTGAGCGGGATCGGGCCGATGATGCCCAGTTCGTTGCGCTCCGGGCACAGGTACAACGGGATGGCACCCGTCATGATGATCGCGTGCACCACCGACTTGTGGCAGTTGCGGTCCACCAGCACCAGGTCGTCACGGCCGACCATGGCGTGCCAGACGATCTTGTTGGCCGTGGAGGTACCATTGATGACGAAGAAGGTGTGGTCGGCGCCGAAGTTGCGCGCCGCCCTGGCCTCGGCTTCGGCCAGCGGGCCTGTGTGGTCGAGCAGCGAACCCAGCTCCGGCACGGAAACGGACAGGTCCGAACGCAGGGTGTTTTCCCCGAAGAACTGGTGAAAGGCTTGGCCTACCGGGCTTTTATGATAGGCCACACCGCCACCATGGCCTGGGGTGTGCCAGGAATAGTTGGACTGCGCGGTGTGCTGCACCAGCGCCTTGAAGAACGGCGGCAGCAGGCCGTCGAGGTAGGTGTGTGCAGCACGCGCTACCTGGCGGGCGAGAAACGGCACGGTGTCTTCGAACAGGTAAAGGATGCCACGCAGCTGGTTGAGCTCGCTCATGGCTTCGGCGGGGGCATTTTCCAAGGTCACCTGCTCGCCCAGGGCGAAGATCGGCAGGTTGGGTGCACGCAAGCGGGCCAGGCCAATCAGCTCGGCCATGTTCTGCAACAGATGGGTGTTCTCGCCAGCGCCTTCGGCCGCGATGAGCATGCAGGCCAGGCCGTGGTGGGTGGCGGCGACCAGCCGTGCTTCGGCGTGGTCAGCGGCGGCGAGAATGGCAAAGCCATCCTGGCGCAATTCCTCGGCGATGCCGCGCACACGCTCGCCAGCAACACTGTCGGCCTTGATGGCGCGGTGGACGATGAGGATCGGGAACTTGAGGTCCTTGTACATCAGGTGGCTACCTCCGAAGGACATGGCGTCCATTTCAGGGTAGTTGAGCCTTGTATTGCCTGTACTGGCCCTTTCGCGAGTGAAGCCGCCCCTACACCTGATTGGTGGTGGACACCGGTCGGTGATTGGACACAGGCGTCGTAGGAGCGGGTTTACCCGCGAAAGGGCCGGGCCTGCTGGCCAATCTGCCCCCCGCCATTCACCGCCGCAGCCGCCACCGTATTCGCGGGTAAACCCGCTCCTGCAACGATCTCCACTTCTGTTGCAGGGCGAAAGATCAGCCGGCTGGCGTCTCAGTCAGGGCCTGCCACAGCGAAGGCCCACCCGCCGACTTGGCAATGGCTGCCAGCCGCTCGGAATGCGCCTCCAGCTCTTCAGCGCTGGCCATGATCACCCGCCCCGGCGTACGCCCGACAATCCGGCGGATCTCGCTGCCGCCAGCGCCTTGCCCGTCCTCTTCGGCATCTGCCCCATTCCCAGCCAACGACAGGCTCGTCTGGCCACCGGTCATTGCCAGGTAAACGTCGGCCAGCAGTTCCGAGTCGAGCAGTGCGCCGTGCAACTCACGGCCCGAGTTGTCGATGTCGTAGCGTTTACACAGCGCGTCCAGGCTGTTGCGCTGCCCCGGGTGGCGCGAACGTGCCAGCAGCAGGGTGTCAAGAATGGTGCAGTGCTGCGAAATGTCAGCGCGGTCCTGCTGGCCCAGCAAGGCGAATTCGTTGTTGATGAAGCCAACGTCGAACGCCGCGTTGTGGATGACCAGCGTGGCGCCCTGGATGAACTGGAAGAACTCCTCGGCGACATCGCCAAACCGTGGCTTGCCGACCAGGAAGGCATCCGTGATGCCGTGAACGTTGATCGCGCCCTCGTCACTCTCGCGGTCGGGCTGCAGGTAGACGTGGAAGTGTCGCCCGGTCAGGCGCCGGCCGATGACCTCGACACAGCCGATCTCGATGATCCGGTGGCCTTCGCCAACCGGCATACCCGTGGTTTCGGTATCGAGAATGACGAACCGTTTATCTTGCTGCTGCTCCACGCGGGCGCTCCAACTTGCATCCGTTACAAAGGCCGCGATTGTACCCCAGCTCAACGCTGGGCGCGTACCTCATCGACCCCACGGTTGGCCAGCTGGTCGGCGCGTTCGTTGCCGGGGTGGCCAATATGGCCGCGCACCCACTTCCAGGTCACCTTGTGGCGGTTGACCTGCTCATCGAGCTGCTGCCACAAGTCAGCGTTCTTCACCGGCTCCTTGGCGGCGGTCTTCCAGCCGCGCTTCTTCCAGTTGACCATCCATTCGTTGATGCCCTTCATCACGTACTGCGAGTCCGTGGTCAGCACCACCTCGCATTCACGCTTGAGCGACATGAGGCCCTGGATCGCGGCCATCAGCTCCATGCGGTTGTTGGTGGTCTCACGTTCGCCGCCCCACAGTTCCTTCTCGACGCCCTTGTAGATCATCAGCACGCCCCAGCCACCCGGGCCAGGGTTGCCCTTGCAGGCACCATCAGTAAACATCTCGACGCTATCGCTCATGTACCACTCTTGAATTCAGTGCTTGTCAGTTTCGGGGTTGGCTACGGTGCGGTTGACCTTCGCCAGTGGCAGCGGCAGCAGCTTGCCCATCGGCTCGCGACGTTCCGGCCGCAAAGGCCGCAGGCCTACCACCATCTTGCGCGCCACCAGCAGGTACACCCCGCCACCGGAGCCCTGCCAGCCGCCGGCCAGTCGTTCCCAGCCCTCCAGGCGTTGCTGCCAGGCCGGTGAGGCAAGCGGCGGACGATAGCACCCGAAGCGACGTTTCTCCAGCGCGAAGCCCAGCAGGTTGAGCCAGTCGCCCACCCGTGACGGCGAGATGCAGCGCGCCTTGCGCAGAGCACCGTGACTGAAGAAATGGCGCATGCCCCAGCTGCTCCAGGGGTTGATCCCCACGATCAGCAGGTGCCCGCCCGGGCGTACGGCACTGGCGGCCTCGCGCAGCAGGCCATGGGGTGACAGGCAGAAGTCCAGGCCATGCTGCAGCACCACCACGTCGGCAGCGTGCTCGCTCAACGGCCAGGCCTGCTCTTCGCAGACAATCTCCACACCCGGCAAGGGCGCACCAAGGCGCACGTTACGCTGCACCTGGGGGGCTCTGGGCGGTGGCTCGGCGCAGGGCCCGTAATGCACGAGATAGCCGCCAAAGAAGCGCCCGAGCTCTTCTTCCAGCAGTTTGTCCTCCTCCTTGAGCATCAGTTGCCCAAGTGGGCCGTTGAACCACTCACGGGCCAGGCTGATCAGCTCGACCCAGTCCGGGTCGGCCTGGGCAAAGGCTTGGTCGGTCATTGCGCTCTCCCTCGAAGGTTCTCCCACCGCGCCATCGCGGCTAAGATGCCCTCATGTGCCACGCTAGGCGAATCGGATCCGCACCATGATACAGATCGAAGCTCTCCCCGCTTTCTCCGACAACTACATCTGGTTGTTACAGGATACTGCCAAACGCCGTTGTGCGGTGGTCGACCCGGGCGATGCCGGCCCAGTGGAGCGCTGGCTGGCTGCCAACCCGGAGTGGGTGCTGAGCGACATCCTCGTCACCCACCACCACAATGACCATGTCGGCGGGGTGGAACGGCTCAGGCAATTGACCGGCGCACGGGTCTGTGGCCCTGCCAACGAGCGCATTCCCGGCCGCGACCTGGCCCTGGACGAAGGCGACAGGGTGGACGTACTGGGTGTGACGTTCCAGGTACTGGCGGTACCCGGCCACACCCTGGGGCATATCGCCTTCTTCAGCGACCAGCCAGCAACGCCCATCCTGTTCAGTGGCGACACCCTGTTCGCCGCCGGTTGCGGGCGCATGTTCGAGGGTACACCCGAACAGATGCAGCCCGCCCTCGCCCGCCTGGCGGCCCTGCCAGAGCAGACACAAGTGTACTGCGCCCATGAATACACCCTCAGCAACCTGCGCTTCGCCAAGGCTGTGGAACCGACCAACCCGCACGTTCAGCAACGCTTCGAGGAGGTTACCCGTTTGCGCGCCGAAAATCGCATCAGCTTGCCCTCAACGATCGGCCTGGAGCGCCTGACCAACCCCTTTCTGCGTACCTCTGAAACATTAGTTAAACAAAAAGCAGACGAATGGAAGGGACATTCAAACACCTCGCATGTCGCTGTTTTTGCTGCCTTGAGGTCTTGGAAGGACACCTTCTGATAACCGCAAGATATATCGCAAGTGAGGGTAGAAGGTTGACCGGGGCCGGAGCGGTTTCTAGAATCGCCGAAATTTTTCGCCCGGATACCCGTGTCAGCCGATGTCTTCCCGTAGCCGCAGAACCTCTCATTCCGCCGCCCTGACGCGCCTGGCCCAAATCAGCGCGCTGGCCCTGGCCGCCACGCTGGTGGGCTGCCAGAGCACCCGTCAGCTCGACGAATCCGATAGCGTTCGCGCGCACAACTACCAGGCACGGATCAAGCACAAACCTTCACCGCTGCTGGTCAAGCCGGCCGAACAGGCGCCGCAGGATGTCTGGGAGCGCATGCGCCAGGGCTTCGCCCTGCAGGACAGCATCGACGTCAACCCGCGCATCGAGCAGCAGCGCTTGTGGTTCGCCAGCAACCCGACCTTCATCGAAAGCGCCGGGGAACGTGGCAGCCTCTACCTGCACTACATCGTAGAGCGCCTTGAAGAACGCGACATGCCGCTGGAACTGGCCCTGCTGCCAGCCATCGAAAGTGCCTACAACCCCATGGCCTACTCACGCGCCAGCGCTGCCGGCATGTGGCAGTTCATGCCGGCTACCGGTCGCCACTTCAACCTGCGCCAGACCAACTTCTATGACGGCCGCCGCGATGTCACCGCGTCGACCAACGCCGCGCTGGACTACCTGACCCGCCTGCACGACATGTTCAACGGCGACTGGCTGTTGGCCCTGGCGGCCTACAATGCCGGCGAAGGCACCGTCAGCCGAGCCATCGAGCGCAACGAAAGGCTCGGCCTGCCGACCGACTACTGGAACCTGCCGCTGCCACAGGAAACCCGCGACTACGTGCCCAAGTTACTGGCACTGTCGCAGGTGGTGTCCACGCCAGAAGCCTATGGTGTCAATCTTACCCCGATCGCCAACGAACCGTACTTCGAAGCGGTGGCGATCAATGACCGCCTGGACCTTACCCGGGTCGCGGCCTTTGCCAACATCGACGAGGACGAGCTGATCCAGCTCAACCCGGCATTCAAGAAGCGCATGACCGTCGATGGCCCGAAACAGCTGCTGGTGCCCACCGCCAAGGCGCAGTTGCTCAGTGCCAGCCTGTCCAACCTCAACCCGGAGCAACTGGTCAGCCTGCAACCGCCGAAAGCAGCGTTTGCCCGGGCCGTGGCCGAAGCCAAGGCACCGACGGCGCGCAGCTACCGGGTCAAGCGTGGCGATAACCTGAGCGCCATCGCCAAGGCCAACCGTGTGTCGGTCAAGGACATCAAGCGCTGGAACCGTTTGTCCGGCAACAGTCTGCGTGCTGGCCAGGTTCTGGCCCTGCGCGGCGGCAGTGCACCGAGCGCCGCCGGCAACCGGGTTGCCGCCTCCGGGAAGCGCTCCACGCAATACAAGGTCCGCAAGGGCGACTCCCTGTACCTGGTGGCCAAGCGCTTCAATGTGGAAATGAAGCACCTCAAGCGTTGGAACCCACGCAGCGGCCATGCCCTCAAGCCAGGCCAGACCCTGACCGTCTACCTCGGGCATTGAGTCGTTACAGGGGCTGCTTTGCAGCCCATTCGCGGGCACGCCCGCTCCCACAGGTTTTTCACAGCCCTCAAAGCCGGTGCCGTACCTGTGGAAGCGGGCGTGCCCGCGAATAGGCCTGAAAACCCAGCCACTGGAAAACCCCAGCCCCTCTCTTTTTCCAACCCCACCAAGCTGTTACTGTACTCGATCAAAGCCCAACGCCTCTGGATCGGATGCCGACTTGATACGTCCCCTCCTGCTGTCACTCAGCCTGGCCTTGAGCTTTCCCGCAGCCGCGATGGTGAGCGAAAGCCACGGATACGCGCAGTTCGGCACGCTCAAGTACCCAGCCACCTTCACCCACTTCGACTGGGTCAACCCGCAAGCGCCCAAGGGCGGCACGTTGCGGGCCATGGCTTTTGGTACCTTCGACACGCTCAACCCCTACACCTTCAAAGGGTCGAGCCCGATTACCACGCCCAATTTCCAGCAGTACGGCATCAGCGAGCTGAACGAGCCACTGATGGTCGGCACGGGCCAGTACGACCCGTCCGGTGACGAGCCGACCTCCAGCTATGGCCTGATCGCCCGCTCGGTGGAGTACAGCGAGGACCGCAGCTGGGTGGTGTTCAACCTGCGCCCCGAAGCCCGCTGGCATGACGGCCAGCCCATCACCTCGGCTGACGTGGCCTTCTCGTACCGCACGCTGCTCAAGGATGGCCACCCGATCTACCGCACCAACCTGCAGGAAGTGCAGCGGGTGGACATCCTCGGCCCGCTACGCATCCGCTTCGTGTTCAAACGCGCCGGCAACCCGCTGCTGATCCTGCGTCTGGGCGAAATGCCGGTGCTGCCCAAACACTACTGGCAGAAGCGCGACTTCAAGGCCACCACCTTCGAGCCCCCCTTGGGCAGCGGGCCCTACCGCATCACCCAGGTACAACCCGGACGACGCCTGGTGTTTGAACGGGTGAAGAACTACTGGGGCAAAGACCTGGCGGTCAACCGTGGCAAGTACAATTTCAATCGGGTCGAATACGAGTTCTATCGTGACGCGACGGTGGCCTTCGAAGCATTCAAGGCCGGCGAGTTCGACATCTATATCGAGCACCAGGCAAAAAACTGGGCCAACGGTTACAACTTCCCTGCCGTGCGCCGGGGTGAAGTGATCAAGGCACAAATCCCGCACAGCATCCCCACGCAAACACAGGGCCTGTTCATGAACAGCCGCCGGGCCGCGTTCAGTGACCCGCGGGTACGCCAGGCGCTGGGGCTGATGCTGGACTTCGAGTGGACCAACCGCGCGCTGTTCAGCAGCGCCTACCGCCGCTCGACCAGCTACTACCCCAACAGCGAGTTCGCCGCCAGCGGCCTGCCCACCGGCAAGGAGTGGCTGCTGCTGGCGCCGTTCCGTGACCAGTTGCCGGCCAAGCTGTTCAGCGAACCGTACAAGGTCAGCCACACCGATGGCCGGGGTATCAGCCGCCAGACCCTGCGCCAGGCCCTGGGCCTGCTCGCCGAGGCCGGCTGGAAGCTGCACGGCCAGCGCCTGGTCGACAGCAAGGGCCAGCAATTGCGCATGGAACTGCTGCTGGTAAATCCCAACCTTGAACGCATCCTGCAACCTTATGTCGAAAACCTGTCCAGCATCGGCATCGATGCGCGCTTGCGCACCGTGGACCGTGCCCAGTACAAACAACGCCTGGACCAGTTCGATTTCGACATGATTCTGATGACCCTGAACCAGACCCTCAGCCCCGGCCTCGAACAGTGGCTGTACTTCCATTCCAGCCAGGCCGTGACAAAGGGCAGCAAGAACTATGCTGGGGTCAAGGACCCGGTGGTCGACCACCTGCTCGACACCCTGCTCGCCGCCCGCACCCGCGATGACCAGGTCGCCGCTGCCCGCGCCCTGGACCGCGTGCTCTCATGGCACTACTACATGATCCCCAACTGGTACCTCGACAACCATCGCCTGGCCTACCGCAACCGGTTCGCCTTCGTCACCACGCCGCCCTACACCCTTGGGCTGAACAGCTGGTGGATCAAGACTTCGGAGAAAGCCCAATGACGCCAACGCACCGTCTGCGCCGGCTGGCAGGCAGCCTGTTGCTCGCCTGCCTGAGCCTTCCCGCGCTGGCCGCACCGCAGCACGCGCTCACCCTTTACGATGAGCCACCCAAGTACCCCGCCGACTTCAAGCACTTCGACTACGTCAACCCGGATGCGCCCAAGGGCGGCACCTTCCGCCAGTCCAGCTTCGGCGGCTTCGACAGCCTCAACCCGTTCATCAACAAAGGCGTGGCGGCCGAGAACATCGGCATTATCTACGACACCCTGATGCGCCAGAGCCAGGATGAACCGTTCACCGAATACGGCCTGGTGGCCGGCAAGATCGAAAAGGCCCCGGACAACAGCTGGGTGCGCTTCTACCTGCGCCCTGAAGCGCGCTTCCATGATGGCCATCCGATGCGCGCCGACGACGTGGTGTTCACCTTCAACGCCCTGATCAAGGACGGCGCCCCGCTGTACCGCCAGTACTACGCCGACGTCGCCGAAGTGGTCGCCGAAGAACCGCTGAAGGTGCTGTTCAAGTTCAAGCACAAGAACAACCGCGAGCTGCCACTGATTCTCGGCCAGCTGCCGGTACTGCCCAAGCACTGGTACGAAAACCGCGAGTTCAACCGCGGCAACCTGGAAATCCCGTTGGGCAGCGGCCCGTACAAGGTCGCCAAGGTCAAGGCCGGGCGCTCGGTGCGCTACGAACGGGTCAAGGACTACTGGGCCAAGGACCTGCCCATCAACCGCGGCTTCTACAACTTCGATGCCATGACGTTCGACTCCTACCGCGACACCACCGTCGCCCTGGAGGCCCTCAAGGCCGGGGCATTCGACTATGGCCTGGAAGTCAGTGCTAAGAACTGGGCCACCGCCTACAACGTGCCCGCCGTGCGCGAAGGTCGCCTGATCAAGGAAGAGCTGCCCAACGGCAACCCCACCGGTATGCAGGGCTTCATTTTCAACATCCGCCGCCCGGTGTTCCAGGATGTGCGTGTGCGCCAGGCCCTGAGCCTGCTGCTGGACTACGAGTGGACCAACAAGCAGCTGTTCAACGGCGCCTACACCCGTACCGGCAGCTACTTCGAGAACTCGGAAATGGCCGCCCGCGGCCTGCCCAGCCCCAACGAGCTGAAAATCCTCGAACCACTGCGCGGCAAAGTGCCCGAGCAAGTATTTACCGAGATCTTCCACAACCCGGTCAGTGACGGCAGCGGCATGATCCGCGAGCAACAGCGCCAGGCCTACAAGCTGTTGCAGGAAGCCGGCTGGAAAATCGTCGACGACAAGATGGTCGACGCCCAAGGCAAGCCGGCAAGCATCGAGTTCCTGCTGGCGCAGACCGAGTTCGAACGCATTCTGCTGCCGTTCAAGCGCAACCTTGCCGACCTCGGTATCGAGCTGAACATTCGCCGCGTCGACGTTTCGCAGTACATAACCCGCCTGCGCTCGCGTGACTACGACATGATCGTTGGCGGCTACCCGCAATCCAACTCGCCAGGCAACGAGCAGCGCGAGTTCTGGTCCAGCGCCGCCGCCGACAACCCCGGCAGCCGCAACTTCATCGGCCTGCGCGACCCGGCCATCGACCAACTGGTGGACCAGTTGATCAACGCCGACTCTCGGCAGAGCCTGATCGACCACTGCCGCGCCCTCGACCGCGTGCTGCTGTGGGGCTATTACGTGATTCCCAACTGGCACATCAAGACCTGGCGTGTGGCCTACTGGAACCACATCGGCCACCCGAACGTGTCGCCCAAGTACGACATCGGCATCGACACCTGGTGGATCAAGCCCGATGTAACCCCGGCGGTCAGCGAAGCGCCTGCGGACGAGGCCAACTAAGATGCTGGCCTACATCCTGCGCCGCCTGCTGCTGATCATTCCGACCCTGTTCGGCATCCTCATCATCAACTTCATCATCGTCCAGGCCGCCCCCGGTGGCCCGGTCGAGCAAATGATCGCCAAGCTCGAAGGCTTCGAAGGCGCCACCAGCCGCATTGCAGGTGGCGGCGCCGAGGTTTCCGTGGCCGGCTCCAGCTACCGCGGCGCCCAGGGCCTGGACCCGGCGCTGATCGCTGAAATCGAGCGCATGTACGGTTTCGACAAGTCGCCGCCCGAGCGGCTGTGGATCATGGTCAAGAACTATGCCCGGCTGGACTTCGGCGACAGCTTCTTCCGCGACGCCAAGGTGATCGACCTGATCGCCGAGAAGATGCCGGTTTCGATCTCGCTGGGGCTGTGGAGCACGCTGATCATGTACCTGGTGTCGATCCCGCTGGGGATCGCCAAGGCCGTGCGCCACGGCAGCCACTTCGACGTGTGGACCAGTTCGGCGATCATCGTCGGCTACGCCATCCCGGCGTTCCTGTTCGCCATCCTGCTGATCGTGCTGTTCGCCGGTGGCAGCTACTTCGACTGGTTCCCGCTGCGTGGCCTCACCTCCAACAACTTCGACGAACTGAGCACCACCGGCAAGGTGCTGGACTACTTCTGGCACCTGGTGCTGCCGATCACCGCGCTGGTCATCGGCAACTTCGCCACCATGACCCTGCTGACCAAGAACAGCTTCCTCGACGAGATCAACAAACAATACGTGGTCACCGCCAAAGCCAAAGGCCTGAGCCGATCACGGGTGCTGTACGGCCACGTGTTCCGCAACGCCATGCTGCTGGTGATCGCCGGTTTCCCTTCGGCGTTCATCGGCATCTTCTTCACAGGCTCCTTGCTGATCGAGGTGATCTTCAGTCTCGACGGCCTCGGCCTGATGAGTTTCGAAGCGGCCATCAACCGCGACTACCCGGTGGTCTTCGGCACCCTGTTCATCTTCACCCTGCTGGGGCTGGTGGTGAAACTGATCGGCGACCTGACCTACACCTTGGTCGATCCGCGCATCGACTTTGCCAGCCGGGAGCACTGACATGGCCTTGTCCCCCCTCAACCGCCGGCGCTTCGAGCGTTTCAAGGCCAACCGCCGTGGCTGGTGGTCGTTGTGGCTGTTCCTGATTCTGTTCGGGCTGAGCCTGGGCGCCGAACTGATCGCCAACGACAAACCGATCGCCGTACGTTACGACGGTGAATGGTACTTCCCGGCGTTCAAGCGTTACCCGGAAACCACCTTCGGCGGGGAATTCCCGCTGGAAGCCAACTACAAGAGCCCCTACATCCGCGAACTGCTGGCGAAGAAAGACAGCTTCGTGCTGTGGGCGCCCATTCCGTTCAGCTACCAGAGCATCAACTATGACCTGCGTGTCCCCGCCCCCGCCCCACCTTCGGCGGACAACTGGCTGGGCACCGACGATCAGGGCCGCGACGTGCTGGCGCGGGTGATCTACGGCTTCCGCATTTCGGTTCTGTTCGCCCTCACCTTGACCGTGGCCAGCTCCATTATTGGCGTCATCGCAGGCGCCCTGCAGGGGTTCTACGGTGGCTGGGTCGACCTGGCCGGGCAACGCTTTCTGGAAATCTGGTCCGGCCTGCCTGTGCTGTACCTGCTGATCATCCTGGCCAGCTTCGTGCAACCCAACTTCTGGTGGCTGCTGGGCATCATGTTGCTGTTCTCGTGGATGAGCCTGGTGGATGTGGTACGCGCCGAGTTCCTGCGCGGGCGCAACCTGGAATACGTGCGCGCCGCCCGTGCACTTGGCATGCGCAACGGCGCAATCATGTACCGGCACATCCTGCCCAACGCCATGATCTCGACCATGACCTTCATGCCGTTCATTCTCACCGGTGCCATCGGCACCCTCACCGCCCTGGACTTCCTCGGCTTCGGCCTGCCCGCCGGTTCGCCCTCGCTGGGCGAACTGGTGGCGCAGGGCAAGTCCAACCTGCAAGCGCCATGGCTGGGCATCAGCGCCTTTGCCGTGCTGGCGCTGATGCTGAGCCTGCTGGTGTTCATCGGCGAATCCGCCCGCGACGCCTTCGACCCGAGGAAGTGACATGAGTGAACAGAACCTGATCGAAGTGCGGGACCTGGCCGTGGAGTTCGTGACCGGGGACCAGGTCAACCGGGTGGTGGACGGCGTCAGCTTCGATATTCGCAAAGGCGAGACACTGGCCCTGGTGGGCGAAAGTGGCTCGGGCAAATCGGTCACCGCGCACTCGATCCTGCGCCTGCTGCCCTATCCCCTGGCCCGGCACCCCAGCGGCAGCATCCGCTACGAAGGCAAGGACCTGCTGCAGCAGAACGAGAAGACCCTGCAGCGCATTCGCGGTAACCGCATTGCGATGATCTTCCAGGAGCCGATGACCTCACTCAACCCGCTGCATTGCATCGAGAAGCAGATCAACGAAATCCTCCTGCTGCACAAGGGCCTGACCGGCAAGGAAGCGACTGCGCGCACCCTGGAGTTGCTGGATATGGTCGGCATTCCAGAGCCGCGCAAGCGCCTCAAGGCCCTGCCCCACGAATTGTCGGGCGGGCAGCGCCAGCGGGTAATGATCGCCATGGCGCTGGCCAACGAGCCCGAGCTGCTGATTGCCGACGAGCCGACCACGGCGCTGGATGTGACCGTGCAGCTGAAGATACTCGAGCTGCTCAAGGAATTGCAGGCACGTATGGGCATGGCCCTGTTGCTGATCAGCCATGACCTGAACTTGGTACGCCGCATCGCTCACCGCGTGTGCGTGATGCAGCGTGGGCAAATTGTCGAGCAAGCCGAATGCGCCACGCTGTTCAGTTCGCCACAGCACCATTACACCCAGATGCTGATCAATGCCGAACCCAGCGGGCTGCCGGCGCACAATCCGGTGGGCGCGCCGTTGCTGGAGGTGGATGACCTCAAGGTCTGGTTCCCGATCAAGAAGGGCTTTCTGCAACGCACGGTCGACCATGTGAAGGCGGTGGACGGGGTCAACTTCAGCTTGCCCCAGGGCCAGACGCTGGGCATTGTTGGCGAATCCGGGTCGGGCAAGTCCACATTGGGCCTGGCGATCTTGCGGCTGATTTCCAGCCAGGGCGGCATTCGCTTTCATGGGCAGAACCTCGAAGGGCTGAACCAGAAAGCCGTGCGACCCTTGCGGCGGGAAATGCAGGTGGTGTTCCAGGACCCGTTTGGCAGCCTGAGCCCGCGCATGTGCGTAGCGGATATCGTCGGCGAAGGGTTGCGCATTCACGGTATTGGCAATGCGCAGGAACAGGAAGCGGCGATCATCGCGGCGCTGGAGGAAGTGGGGCTGGACCCGCGCACGCGGCATCGCTACCCGCATGAGTTTTCGGGTGGCCAGCGCCAGCGCATAGCGATTGCCCGGGCGCTGGTGCTGAAGCCGGCGCTGATTCTGCTGGATGAGCCCACCTCGGCGCTGGACCGTACCGTACAGCGGCAAGTGGTCGAGCTGCTGCGTAATCTGCAGCAGAAGTACAACCTGACCTACTTGTTCATCAGCCATGACCTGGCAGTGGTCAAGGCGTTGAGCCACCAATTGATGGTGATCAAGCATGGGCATGTGGTAGAGCAAGGGGACGCGCAGGCAATCTTCCATGCGCCGCAGCATCCCTATACGCGGCAGTTGCTGGAGGCGGCGTTTTTGGAGGTTGAGGATTTGTAGGAGAAGGGTGTGTGTTCGCCTTGATTCTTGCTGCGCTCGATCTACGCAACACCGCAAAACCCAAGGCAGGTGCCCTGACGCAATCGGGCGTAGAACACCTGGAGATTACATACGCCCGGGTTATCAGAAATCAATGGTCCCGGAGAACTTCACCAGTCGCGGGTCACCCTGGGTCAGGTAACCGCCGTTAGCCGAAGCCCAGTAGTTCTTGTCGGTCAGGTTCTCCACATTCACCCGCAAGGTCAGGTCTTTCTCCGCTACCTTCAACTTGTAGCGGGCACCGGCATCGAAACGGTTCCAGGTCGGCAGACTGACATTGTTCGCCGCATCGACGAACTGGCCACCGGTGCGCAGCATCCTTGCATTCAGCGCCAGACCCGACACGCCGGGCACGTCCCAGTCGACGCTGGCATTGAGCTGGAACGTCGGCACGCCGATGGCATGGTTGCCATCGTTGCTGCCGTTAGCGGTATTTTTCTGCTCCGAGGTCATGCGCGTGCCGCCGGCCATCAGGCGTAAGCCCTGGACCGGCTCGCCGAACACACTCAACTCCAGGCCTTTGTTGACCTGCTCGCCGTCGCGAATGAAGACATTGTTCAAGGTGTAGCCGTCCGAAGGCTTCTCGATACGGAACACGGCCAGGTTCGCACCAAAGGTCTGTCGGTCGAACTTGATACCAGCCTCAAGCTGCTTGGTGCGGCCTGGCGGGAACATCTCGTTGGCGTTCGACACATTGGCTGGCGCCGTCGGCCCCTGCGCCAGACCTTCGATGCGGTTGGCATACAAGGAAATGCTGTCGGTGGCCTTGAAAACGATGCCATAGACCGGTGTGGTGATGGACTCCTCGTACGGGTCGCCTTTGCGGCTGCCGTCATTCGCCAGGTTGGGCTGCCCTTGGGAAACAGTGCCATCGTAGGTGTAGCTTTCCACCCGCAGTTGCTGCCGTCGCAAGCCGTAAGTCAGCAGCAGGCGGTCATCGAAGACGCCAATGGTGTCGGAAATCGCGATGCTCCGCGCGCGAGTCTTGCCGGTGACACCAGGGTCACCCATGTCGCCACCCGTGCTGGTGACCGTGCCCGGCTTGGCCTGCTGCACGGTGTCGTAAATGTTGGTGTTGATTGGCGAATAGAAGATGTAGGCGTTTTCCGCCTGGGTCCACATGGTATTGGCTCCCACGGCGATCTGGTGGCTGATCGGCCCGGTCTGCAGCCGCCCATTCAGGCCGGTACTGAAGCTGGTGTTGTCTTCGCCGTGCACGATGTCCGAAGCGGTCATCGTCGCTGCGCCGCTGTTGCCGACCAGTACCGGCGTGCCGTAGGTACCATGCTCGCGCGTGTGACGGGCGCCGCCGGCGAGGTAGGCGGTCCAGTTGTCGCTCAGGTCCCATTCGCCACGAACCATGCCGAAGGTATCTTCCGACTCACTGTAACTCCAGTTCTGGCCATAGTTGTGACTGGCATCCGGGGCGGTCGGAGCCTTGGTCGCGGTGCTGCCCAGGCGCACCGAATTGCGCAGGTGGTTGATGCGCTGTTTCTGGTAGCCGATATCAGTCGACACGCGGAAGTTGTCGCCGCGGTAGTCCAGGCCAGCGGTGAACAGCTTGGTGCGCTGGTCCTGGTCGTCGACGGCGGTTTCACCTTCGCGCTGGCTGAGGTTCAGGCGCGCGCCGAAGCGGTTGTCCTCACCGAAGCGCTGGCCGATATCCAGGTGCTCGCCAATGCGGCCATCAGAGCTGATGTCCTGGGTATAGCGGCGGGTCGGCTCATCGCCGGCGCGCTTGGGCTGCAGGTTGACGTTGCCGCCCAGGCCGGTGCCAGTCGGGCTTACGCCATTGAGGAAGGCATTAGGCCCCTTGAACACTTCGACCCGCTCGACGCCGTCGGTGGACATGATCTGTCGCGGCAAGATGCCGTACAGGCCATTGAATGAAATATCGTCGCCAGCCAACGGCAAACCACGGATCACGAACACTTTGGACTGGTTGCCGAAGCCGAATGATTCACGCACCGAAGGATCGTTGGCCAAAACGTCACCGATATCCTCCGCCTGCTGGTCCTCGATCACCTTGGCGGTATAACTGGTCATGGTAAACGGCACATCCATGTAGTCCTGGTTACCCAGCACGCCCATCCGCCCGCCACGGGCAACCTGGCCTCCGGCAAACTCGTCCGGTAACGCGTCGGGCCGCGCTTTCAACGCATCGGCGCTGACATCGGTCGCCTCCAGCTGGATCGGCTCGGCAGCCTGCGCCATCAGGGTTACGGAACAGCAGATCGCCAGTAATGCGGGGCGTGAGGGAATACGGGAAGGCATTTGTAAATTCCTGACAGCGCTGAGGAAGTGAAACTAAATGTAAATGGTAATACTTACCAAACACAAACATCAACCCAGGTACATGGCAAAGGGCTGCCATTTATCAGGATTTCTGATCACGATCGTCTTTCATCATCAGCCAGATCGGGCATACAGTCGCTGCTGTCACCCCTGCTCCAACGGTAGAGCCCATGCCCAGTCAACAACAAAAAAACGTCTCCCCTGCCCTCGAGCAGCTGATCCAGCGCGCCAGCCTGCCAGGCCCCACGCTCAGCGAAGCCCAGGCGCATGCCTTGCTGCAGATGCACTACGGCGTTGCCGGTGGGTTGTCGGCATTGGGCAGTCAGCAGGACCTGAACTTCCGGGTCGACACGGCTGAAGGGCAGTTCGTGCTCAAGGCCTGTCATGGCAGCTACGCCAAGGTGGAGCTGGAGGCGCAGCATGCCGCCCTCGCCTACCTGCGTGAGCACGGCCTGTCGGTGCCCGCAGTACGTGCGGCGCACAGCGGCGAAAACTTGCTGGCCGTGGAGGTTGATGGCCAACCGCTGCGGGTACGCCTGCTCGACTACATCGACGGTCAACCGTTGACGCGTCTCAAGCACATGCCGGCGCAGTTGATGGCCGAAATGGGCAGGCTGTGCGCGCGACTCGACAGCGCCCTGGCCGATTTCGACCACCCCGGCCTTGCGCGCACCCTGCAGTGGGACCCGCAACACGCCCAGGCGTTGATCCAGCATCTGCTGCCCGTCCTGCACAACACCGAGCAACGCGTCCGCATCGACCACGCCACCCGCGTCGCCGGCGAACACCTCGCACCGCTGGTTGATCGGCTGCCAAGCCAGGCCGTGCACCTGGACATTACCGACGACAACACCGTCTGGGCCCGTGATGGCGAGCGCCAGTGGCAGTTGCAAGGGGTGATCGACTTCGGCGACCTGCTGCGCACCTGGCGCATCGCCGACCTGTCGGTGACCTGCGCGGCGCTGCTGCACCACGCCGAAGGCGACCCGCTGCGGATCCTGCCGGCAATCAGCGCCTACCAGGCGCTCAACCCGCTGACCGACGCCGAACTGCGTGCCTTATGGCCTCTGGTACTGAACCGCGCGGCAGTGCTGGTGCTGAGCAGTGCGCAGCAACTGGCCGTGGACCCGGGCAACCAGTACACCCGCGACAACGTCGCCCATGAGTGGGAAATCTTCGACACCGCCACCGCCGTGCCTTTCGCGCTAATGCAAGCGGCCATCCTGCAGGCTGCCGGCCTGCAGCCCGCCACGCCAGACCTGACCGGCTGCGCGCCGCTGCTGCCCGAACTCGCGGGGCAACCGGTGACGCGCGTGGACCTCGGCGTACTCAGCGAGCATTGTGAAGCGGGCAACTGGGAGCAACCCGGCTTCGACCAACGTCTATTAACCCTGCACCCTGCCCCAGCCTGCAGCCTGCACGGGCAGTATCGCCTGTCGCAAACCCATATCGACCGCCCCGACGAACCCGCCACCTGCGCCCTTGGCGTCGAGCTGCATGTGCCCAACGGCAGCCAGGTGCAAGCGCCGGCAGCCGGCACCTGGCTGCACCGCGGCGACGGCCGGGGCTGCTTGCGCACCCCGCATTGGGCTTTGTGGCTGCAAGGCCTGGAAGACGCACCGGCAGACGGCCAGGCCGTGGAAAAGGGCCAGTTCCTGGGCAGCAGCTGCGGCTTCCTCAGCGTGCAGTTGTGCCTGGACAATGGCATCCATCCGCCGCGCTTCGCCACGCCTTCACAAGCCGCCGCCTGGCTGGCCCTGTGCCCGTCACCGGCCGCCCTGCTGGGCTTCGATTGCGATGCCGAGCCGCTACCCGATCCGCAAGCGCTGCTGGCCCGCCGCGATGCCAGCTTTGCCCGCTCGCAGAAGCACTACTACGCGCAACCGCCGCACATTGAGCGTGGCTGGCGCAACTACCTGATCGACATGCAAGGCCGCTCCTATCTGGACATGCTCAACAACGTCGCAGTGCTGGGCCATGGCCATCCACGCATGGTTGCCGAGTCGGCGCGGCAGTGGTCGCTGCTGAACACCAACTCGCGCTTCCATTACGCAGCAATCACCGAATTCTCCGAGCGCCTGCTGGACCTGGCCCCCGAAGGTTTCGACCGGGTGTTCATGGTCAACAGCGGCACAGAGGCCAACGACCTGGCGATTCGTCTGGCCTGGGCCTACAGTGGCGGGCGCGACCTGCTCAGTGTGCTGGAGGCCTACCACGGCTGGTCGGTGGCCACCGATGCCATCTCCACGTCGATCGCCGACAACCCGCAAGCCCTGGAAACCCGACCGGACTGGGTACACCCGGTCGAAGCACCGAACACCTTCCGCGGTCGTTTCCGCGGGGCCGAAAGCGCCGCCGACTACCTGCAAGACGTCGACGCCAAGCTGGCTGACCTCGACGCCCGTGGCCGTCAGCTGGCGGGCATCATCTGCGAACCGGTGTACGGCAATGCCGGCGGTATCTCGCTGCCCGCAGGCTACCTGCGCGCAGCCTATGCCAAGGTCCGCGCGCGCGGCGGGGTGTGCATCGCCGACGAAGTGCAGGTGGGTTATGGCCGCCTGGGCGAGTACTTCTGGGGCTTCGAGGAACAGGGCGTGGTGCCGGACATCATTACCATGGCCAAAGGCATGGGTAACGGCCAGCCACTGGGCGTGGTCATCACCCGTCGGGAAATCGCCGAGGCGCTGGAGGCCGAGGGCTACTTCTTCTCCTCGGCCGGTGGCAGCCCGGTCAGTTGCCGCATCGGCATGGCGGTGCTGGATGTCATGCAGGAGGAAGGTTTGTGGGACAACGCCCGTGACACCGGGCGCTACTTCAAGGCACGCCTGCAGGCGCTGGTCGACAAGCACCCGCTGGCCGGAGCGGCACATGGCTCGGGCTTCTACCTGGGGCTGGAACTGGTGCGCGACCGCACCACCCTGGAGCCGGCCACCGAAGAAACCATGATGCTGTGCGATCGCCTGCGTGACCTGGGCATCTTCATGCAGCCGACCGGCGACTACCTGAACATCCTCAAGATCAAGCCACCGATGTGCACCAGCCGGGCGAGCGTGGACTACTTTGTCGATTGTATTGATCAGGTACTGGGTGAAGGGCTGTAGGGATTGTGAAGCTGGCCGATGAGTGTTCATACTTTTCGGCCACAACGTTCCCGTCATCAGGTTTACTGACAATGGCCTTTACCAGCGACTCCCTGGCGATTTTCCTCGCGGTGCTCGATGCCGGCTCGTTCTCCGCCGCCGCCCGCAAGCTGGGCCGTGTGCCTTCAGCCGTGAGCATGGCAATCGCCCAACTGGAAGCGGAACTGGACCTGCCCCTGTTCGACCGGGCCACGCGCAAAGCCTTGCCCACCAACGCCGCCCTGGCGCTGGAGCCCCAGGCCAGGCAGGTCATCTGCCAACTCAACCTGCTGGACGCCCAGGCCCTGCAATTACACAAAGGCCTGGAAAAGCGCCTGACCATCGCCATGGCGCCCGAGTTGCAGACCGGCCCCTGGAACCAACCGCTGGAAATCCTCGCCCAGGCATTTCCCAGCCTGGAAATCGAGGTACGCTCGGCCACCCAGACCGAGGCCATTCGCCTGCTGCATGACGGCAGTGTGCAATTGGCCCTGGTGTTCGAACGGCCCGGCATCGATGAGCGCGAGTCATTCCTCGAGGCCGGCAGCCAACTGCTGGTGGCCGTTGCCTCACCGCGCCATCCAGCCGGGCAGAACAGCGGTACGCCATTGCCTGAAGAGGCCTTTGCCGAACAACGGCAGATCATCGTGGCTTCGGGCAAGGCCACCGGGTCGGACCCGCGCATGGTGCTGTCCCGGCGCATCTGGTTGACCGATAGCTACCTGGCCACGCTGGACCTGGTGCAGTCCGGGCTGGGCTGGGCCTACCTGCCGCAGCCATTGGTCGAACCGCTGATTGCCTCGGGCGCACTGGCCGAGGTGCGCTTCGACAACATGGCCAGCCGCCTGCGCTTGTGGGTAGACATCATCTGGATCAAGTCGCGCCCGTTGGGCCTGGGCGCGCGACGCTACCTGGAAGTCATGCGCCAGCTGTTCGAGAAGGAGCCCCCCAGGGCCTGATATCCCTTGCGCGCGTCCAGACCCGGCAGGTGGTCGCCCGGCCCTTTGGGCTGGGGGTTATGCTGTCGGCGCCACCAACCTGTAGCCAACCCCCGCCTCAGTAATGATGAACCGCGGCGCCGTGGGGTCATCGCCCAGCTTCTGTCGCAGATGCCCGACCACAATGCGCAGGTAGTGGGTATCCTCCGCATGGGTCGGCCCCCAGATATCCTTGAGCAGCTGCTGCTGGGTAATCACCCGCCCGGGGTGCCCGGCCAATAGCGCCAGCAAAGCATACTCCTTGCGTGTCAATGCCACCTCCACACCCTCGAGCGTCACCCGGCGGAAGGCAAAATCCACCGTCAGCGGCCCAAAGCTGGCCGCCACTTCCGAGCCGCCGGCTTGTGGCACCTGGCGCAGCAAGGCCCGCACGCGGGCGAGAAACTCCTGGATACCGAACGGCTTGGTCACATAGTCATTGGCGCCACCATCCAGCGCATCGACCTTCTGCACTTCACTGGCACGTACCGACAACACCATCACCGGCACTGCACTCCATTCGCGCAACTCACGCAGTACCTGCTGGCCGTCCATGTCCGGCAGCCCCAGGTCGAGCACCACCAGGTCCGGCTTGCCCAGTGCCGCCTGGGCCAACCCTTCGGCACCGGTGGCGGCCTCCAGCACCTTGTAGCCTTGCGAGGCCAGGCTGATACGCAGGAACTTGCGGATCTGCGGTTCATCGTCGATGACCAACAGGGTGGCGGACTGACTCATGGGGTTTCGCTTTCGGCTTCAGGTTGAGGAGGCAGCGGCAAGCATAGAGTGATGCTGGTGCCTTGGCCATCAATGCCTTCGCCTACCAGAATCTGCCCGCCATGGGCACCGATCATGCCCTGGCAGATAGCCAGGCCCAGCCCGGTACCCTGCCCGCCGCGGTCGCCACGGGCGGCGGTGTAGAACATGTCGAAGATTTTCTCGCGGTCGGCTTCGGGAATGCCGGGGCCCTGGTCGCTGACGGTCAAGCGCAGTTGGTCGTCATGCACCGACACCTGCAGCTCAAGCCGACCATTGGCCGGCGAAAAGCGTGCGGCGTTTTCCAGCACGTTGACCAGTGCCTGCTCGATCAACGCCGCATGCACGAACAGCAATGGCAGCTCGGCCGGCACGTCCGTGTGCACACGCAGCGGCGCCAGCACCACCCGCAGGCGGTTGAGCGCACTGCCGACGATATCCGCCGGGGCCACCCAGTCGCGGGCCAGCTTGAGGCCGCCATGGCCCAGGCGGGTCATGTCCAGCAGGTTCTGGATGTAGCGATCGAGGCGTTCAGCCTCGTTGCGGGTGCCCTCCAGCAGCTCGCGGCGGTCTTCAGCCGGGATCGCATCGCCCAACGCCAGCAGGCTGTCGATGCTGCCACGCATGGCGGTCAACGGCGTGCGCAAGTCATGGGATACGGAAGCCAGCAGGGCGCTGCGCAGTTGCTCGGTTTCGCCGTGCAGGCGTGCGGCTTCCAGCTGTTCGGCCAGGCGTGCGCGGGCCAGGGCCTGGGCCAGGGGCTGGCCTAGGGCGGTAAGCAGGCGCCGGCGTGGGTCGCTGAGCGGCTGCCCGTTGCGCGGGCGCACGCCCAGCAGCGCCAGCGGCTGATCGTCCACCGCCAATGGCCACCACCACCAACGGCCATTTGGCAGGGTATCGCTGCCGTGGCCGGCGGCCTGCCCATGCTGCCAGGCCCAATCGGCAGCCGCCCGTTCGGTGTCGCTGAAGGTGCAGGCTTCCCCGCTGGCCACTTGCAACTGGCCCTCGGCGTTGCGCTCCAGCAAGCACACCTGGGCGTCCTGCCAGCCGTCCAGGTGCTGGCCGGCAGCCTTGAATATGGCTTGGCGGTCGGTGGCTACCGTCAACCGGCGAGACAGGTCGAGCAACTGGCTGGTCTGCGCCTGGGTCTCGCGCAGCGCCTGCAATTGGCGACGCTGGCGCGCGGCCAGGTTGCCGGTGAGCGCGGCCATCAACAGAAAGAACACCAAGGTCAGCACGTCTTCTTCGCGCTGGATGGTGAACGAGAAGTTGGGCGGTATGAACAGGAAGTCATAGACCAGGAACGACAGCGCGGCGCAAGCAAGCGCAGGTCCCAGGCTACTGCGCACCGCGACCAGCAACACCGCCGCCAGGAACACCAGCGAGATATTGGGCAACGCGAGCACACTGGACACCGCCCAGGCCAGACCCGCAGCCATCACGGTGGCCAGCAGCGCCAGCAGGTAATGACGCCACACCCACACCCGCCGCACGGCTGAACGCGGCGCTGGCGGCTGCACGTCGCGGTCCAGCACGTTGATTTCCAGACCACGGCTTTCGCGCAGCAGCCGCGCCGCCACACCCGCGCCGAACAAACGCCGACGCAGGCGGTTGCGGGACTGCCCGACCAGCACCAGGCTGGCCCGCCGCTCGACCGCATGCTGGATCAGCGTACGGGCCACTTCCCCAGCACGCAGCAGCACCACCTCCCCGCCCAGCCGCTCGGCCAGTTGCTGCGCGGCTTGCAAACGATGCCGTGCGGTTTCGTCACGCAGGCGGCCGTTGTCCACATGCACCAGGCTCCAAGGCAGATGACGGCGCTGGGCCACGCGGCTGGCATGGCGCACCAGGCGTTCGGCCTGATCGTCACCGTCTATGCCCACCAGCAACCGGCCGCGCAAGGCCGGCGCCTCCTGGCCGCGCTGACGATAGCCGTGGGCCAGGTCGGCATCGACCTGAGCAGCGGCGGTCTGCATGGCCAGCTCGCGCAGGGCGGTGAGGTTGGTTTGCGAAAAGTACGCATCGATGGCCGCCCTAGCCTGCTCGGGCACGTACACCTTGCCTTCACGCAGGCGTTCGAGCAGCTCTCGCGGAGGCAGGTCGATCAGCACCAGCTCGAACGCTTCCTGCAGCACCCAGTCCGGCAGGGTCTCGCGCACTTGCACGCCGGTAATGTCGCGGACCTTGTCGTTGAGGCTTTCCAGGTGCTGGACGTTGACCGTGGTGTACACGTCGATGCCCGCGGCCAAGAGTTCTTGGACATCCTGCCAGCGTTTGGCGTGGCGGCTGCCGGGGGCGTTCGTGTGGGCCAGTTCGTCCACCAGGGCCAAGGCCGGCGCGGCACGCAGCAGGCCGTCGAGGTCCATTTCCTCAAGGGTGACGCCACGGTACTGGCTGCGCAGCAAGGGCTGCTGATGCAGCCCACCGAGCAACGCTTCGGTTTCCGCGCGGCCATGGGTTTCGACCACCCCGGCCAACACCTGCACGCCCTGGCGTTGCTGGGCGTGTGCGGCCTGGAGCATGGCGAAGGTCTTGCCGACGCCGGGGGCAGCACCGAGGAACACCTTCAGCCGGCCCCGGCCGGTGCGTGGGAAGTTGGCCAACAGCGCATCGGCGCGGGCGGAGTCACTCATGTTTCATCCTTTGCTTTTTCCAGCAGTCGGCCACTTCAGGGAAAGCCCCCTTAATTTGTAGGAGCGGGTTTACCCGCGAATACGTCAGTGGCACCACCACCGCATTCGCGGGTGAACCCGCTCCTACAGGCTTCCTGCCAGCGTTACCTGGCGAGCTTTTCCAAGGCCTGGTTCAACGCCAGCACGTTGACCACCGGCGGGCCGATCAATGGGTGGAGGGTGGCCTGTTCCAGCAAGGCTTGCAAGCGCTCTACCGGCAGCTGCCGTGCCGCCGCCACCCGCGGGATCTGATAGGCCAAGGCCTCCGGTGGCAAGTGCGGGTCCAGGCCGCTGCCCGAGGTGGTCAGCAGCGCCTGCGGCACTGGCCCCTGCTGCGCCTGATACAACGTGGCCGCATCGCCCTTTACCCGCTCAGCCAGCGCCGGGTTGCTCGGCGACAGGTTGCTGGCGCCGCTGGCCACGGTCGCGTAGGCACCTGCCGAGGGCCGCGAGTGGAACCAGCGATCGCCCTGGAAGTCCTGGGCGATCAGTGCCGAACCCCGCACCTGGCCTTGCGCATCGCGTACCAGGCTACCGTTGGCCTGGTTCGGAAAAGCGACTTGGGCAATACCGGTCACCGCCAGCGGATACAGAGCGCCCGTCACCAGGGTCATCAACAAAGCCAGGCTCAATGCCGGGCGTAGATAAGCAGTCATGGCGGCCTCCTCAGACCAGGTTCAGGGCGTTGAGCAGCAGGTCGATCAGCTTGATCCCGGCAAACGGCACCACAATGCCACCCAGCCCGTAGATCAGCAGGTTGCGCCGCAACAGGTGCGCCGCACTGGCCGCCTGCACGCGCACCCCACGCAGCGCCAGCGGGATCAGCACGATGATGATCAGCGCGTTGAACACGATCGCCGACAGGATGGCGCTCTGCGGGCTGGCCAGTTGCATCAGGTTGAGCACACCCAGTTGCGGGTAGATGGCAGCGAACAGCGCCGGCAGGATGGCGAAGTATTTGGCCACGTCGTTGGCAATGGAGAACGTTGTCAACGCACCGCGGGTGACCAGCAGCTCCTTGCCGACCTGGACTACGTCCAGCAGCTTGGTCGGGTCGCTGTCCAGGTCGACCATGTTGGCGGCCTCCCGCGCAGCCTGAGTGCCGTCGTTCATGGCCATGCCTACGTCAGCCTGGGCCAGTGCCGGGGCGTCGTTGGCACCGTCGCCACACATGGCAACCAGGCGGCCTTCATTCTGCTCCTGGCGAATGCGCGCCAGCTTCTTCTCGGGCGTGGCCTCGGCCAGCACGTCATCGACCCCCGCTTCGGCGGCGATGGCGGCCGCAGTCAACGGGTTGTCGCCGGTCACCATGACCGTGCGGATGCCCAGCTTGCGCAGCTCGGCGAAGCGCTCGCGGATACCAGGTTTGACCACGTCCTTGAGGTGGATCACACCCAGCAAGCGCTTGTCGACGCACACCAGTAACGGGGTGCCGCCACTCTGCGCGATGCGTTCGACTTCACGGGCCAGCGCCGCCGGCATTTCCAGGCGTTGCATACCGACGAATGCCAGCACCGCATCGACGGCGCCCTTGCGGTAGCGGTGCTGTTCGAAGTCGATGCCCGACAGGCGTGTCTCGGCACTGAAAGCCACCGCTTCGAACTGCCCGGCAGGCGGGTCGACGAAGTCATGCAACTGGCGCAGGTATTCGACAATCGACTTGCCTTCGGCGGTGTCATCGGCCAGCGAGGCCAGCAAGGCGCCCTCCCCCAGTTCCTTGGCGGTAATGCCCGGTGCAGCATGCAGTGCGCTGCAGCGGCGGTTACCAAAGGTGATGGTGCCGGTCTTGTCGAGCATCAGCGTATGCACGTCCCCGGCCGCCTCGACGGCGCGGCCCGAGCGGGCAATGACATTCAGCCGTACCAGCCTGTCCATGCCGGCGATACCGATGGCCGACAGCAGGCCGCCGATGGTGGTCGGGATCAGCGTCACCAGCAACGCGGCCAGGAAGATCAGCGGCAGGCTGCCACCCACGAAGTGGGCGAACGGCTGCAAGGTCACCACCACGATCAGGAAAATCAGGGTCAGGCCGATCAGCAGGATGTCGAGGGCGATTTCGTTCGGGGTCTTCTGCCGCTTGGCACCTTCGACCAGGGCGATCATCCGGTCCAGGGTCGACTCGCCGGGGTTGCTGGTGATGCGGATAAGCAGCCAGTCGGAGACCAGCCGCGTATTGCCGGTCACCGCCGAGCGGTCGCCACCTGATTCGCGGATTACCGGTGCGGATTCGCCGGTAATGGCGGCCTCGTTGACGGCCGCGATGCCTTCAATCACCTCACCGTCGCCGGGGATCACTTCGCCGGCGACCACGCGGACCACGTCGTCCTTGCGCAGCGCACTGGCAGCCACCGTCTCGTAGCTGCCATCACGCAGACGACGCTGGGCGGTCAGGCCCTGGCTGCCGGCCTTGAGGCTGTCGGCGCGGGCCTTGCCACGGCCTTCGGCCAACGCCTCGGCGAAGTTGGCGAACAACACGGTGAACCACAGCCACAGGGCAATCTGTACCGCAACGCCGGTGCTCACGCCGCCGCCGGGGGCAAAACACAGCACGGTGGTCAGCACTGCGGTCAGGGCCACCACCAGCATTACCGGGGAGCGCTTGAGCTGACGCGGGTCGAGCTTGACGAACGCCTGCACCAGCGCCGGGCGCCACAGCGCGGCGAAGCGGGTCTGGTCCTTGGCACTGTGCCGGCTATTCACTTCAGGAATGGGCATGTTCATGATCGGTCCTCAAAAACCCAGGCTAAGGTGTTCGGCGATTGGCCCAAGGGCCAGGGTCGGCAGGAAGGTCAGGCCACCGACCAGCAGGATGGTCACCAGCAGCAAGCCGGTGAACAGCGGGCCGTGAGTCGGGAAGCTGTTCTGCCCCAGCGTCGCGCTTTTTTTCGCCGCCAGGCTGCCGGCCAACGCCAGTATCGGCAGGATGTAGCCGAAGCGGCCGATGAGCATGGCCAGGCCGATCATCAGGTTGTGGTACACGGTGTTGGCGCCAAACCCGGCAAAGGCCGAGCCGTTGTTGGCCGAGCCCGAGGTATAGGCGTACAGCAACTGGCTGAAACCATGCGCCCCCGGGTTGGTGACCGCCCCGGCCGGGCCGGGCAGGCTGGCGGCGATGGCGCCAAGTACCAGCACGCCAACCGGCATCACCAGCAGGGTTGCCACCAGAAGCTGCACTTCACGGGCCTGCAGCTTCTTGCCCAGGTATTCCGGGGTACGGCCAATCATCAGCCCGGCCAGGAACACCGCGATAAGGACGAACAGCAGCATGCCGTAGAGGCCCGCGCCGACGCCGCCGAATATCACCTCGCCGACCATCATGTTGACCATCGCCACCATACCGGTCAGCGGGTTCAGGCTGTCGTGCATGGCATTGACCGAACCGTTGGAGGCGGCGGTGGTGGTGACCGCCCACAGCACCGAACCGGTGGTGCCGAAGCGGCTTTCCTTGCCCTCCAGGGGGGCGGTCTGTTGCACCTGTGTGCTTTCCAGGGCCGGGTTCGGCTGATGCTCGGACCACAGCGCCGTGCTGCCACCGATCAGGAACAGGGCAAGCATGCAGGCGAGGATGGCGCGGCTCTGACGCAGGTCCTTCACGTAGTGACCGAAGGTGAACACCAACGCCACCGGAATGAGGATGATCGATGCCACCTCGAACAGGTTGCTCCAGGCCGTTGGGTTTTCGAACGGGTGCGCCGAGTTGACGCCGAAGAAGCCACCGCCATTGGTACCCAGCTGCTTGATGGCGATCTGGCTGGCGGCCGGCCCCAGCGGAATGGTCTGGTCGGCACCTTGCAAAGTCAGCGCGTGGGCGTAGTCGGCAAAGGTCTGTGGTACGCCCTGCCATACCAGCAGCAGCGCCAGCAGCAAGCACAGCGGCAGCAGGCCGTAGAGGGTGGCACGGGTCATGTCGACCCAGAAGTTGCCCAGCGTCGTCGCGCTGCGCCGGGCGATACCGCGGCACAGGACAACCAGCACGGCCAGGCCGGTGGCAGGGCTGACAAAGTTCTGCACGGTCAGACCAAGCATCTGGCTCAGGTAGCTGACCGACGCCTCACCGCTGTAGGCCTGCCAGTTGGTGTTGGTAACGAAACTGACGGCGGTGTTGAACGCCAGTGACCATTCCTGGCCAGGCAGGTGCTGAGGGTTGAGTGGCAGGTAGCCCTGCAACAGCAGCACGGCGAACAGCAGCAGGAAACCGACCAGGTTGAACGCCAACAGGGCCAGGGCGTATTGCCGCCAGTTCTGCTCCTGGCTGGCGTTCACACCCGCCAGCCGGTAACAGCCCTGCTCGACCGGCCCCAGCACAGGGGTCAGCCAGGTACGCTGGCCTTCCATGACCTTGTAGTAGAACCGCCCGAGCCAGGGTGCAGGTAGCAGCACGATGGCAAAGAATGCCAAGAGCAAGGCGAAATCGTAACTGTGCATGGCCGCTCCCTAGCTGCGATCGGCGCGCAGCAGCGCCACCAGCAGATAAAACGCCAATGCCACTGCCAGTAGCAGTGACAGCCCGTCGAGCATGTTCATGTGTGGATCTCCCCGTGTTACGGCTTGGGCCGCTTTGGGGAAATTGTCCGAGGGAGAGGCGTAAAGGGGCGAGATCGGGGGGTGGGGGTGGGTGTAAAGAATGCGTAAAAATCAGCGTTCTTCGCGGGCACGCCCGCTCCCACAGGTACTGCACAGCCTTCAAGGCCTGTGTGGTACCTGTGGAAGCGGGCAAGCTCGCGAAAGGGCCGTTACAGGCTTATTGTTGTGGCGGCTGCTGCGCCGCGTTACGGCTCCAGTCCAGCAGCAGGCTGTAGCCTACCGCCAGCAAGGTCGGCCCGATGAACAGGCCAATGAAGCCAAAGGCAAGCAAGCCGCCGAACACGCCCAGCAGCACGATCACCAGCGGCAGGTTGCCGCCACGGCTGATCAGGTAAGGTTTGAGCACGTTGTCCACGCCACTGATGACGAAGGTACCCCACACACCCAGGAACACCGCCATGCCGTATTCGCCCTTCCACACCAGCCAAGCGGTGGCCGGGATCCAGGCCAGTGGCGGCCCCATGGGAATCAGGCTGAGCATGAAGGTGACCAACCCCAGCACGATCGCCCCAGGCACCCCGGCGATCAGGAAGCCGATCAGTGCCAGCAGGGCCTGCGCGGCCGCCGTGCCGATCACCCCGTTGACCACCCGCTGCACGGTAGCGGCTACCAGGTCCAGGTAATACTCGGCGCGTTCGCCCACCAGCCGGTGCAGCAAGCGCAGCACGAATGCCGCCAAGCGTGGCCCGTCGCGGTAGAAGAAGAACACGAACACCAGGCTCAGGGTCAGTTCCAGCACGCCGCTGCCGATCTGCGCGCTGCGCGCCAGCAACCAGTTGCCCACCTGCCCAAAGTAAGGCTTGATCGAGGCAAGCAAGGCTGCGCCTTGCTGGTCCAGCGATTGCCAACCGTTGACCAGACGCTCGCCAACGAAAGGAATGCCACCCAGCCAGGCCGGTGCATCGGGCAGGCCGTCGACCTGCACGTCACGCACGAACGCCGTAGCGTCGCGAATGTGATCGGCCAGGTTGAACCCCAGCCACACCAGCGGCAGTGCCACGATCAGGATCCAGGCCATGGTCAGCAGGCCGGCGGCCAGCGTCTCGCGACCGCCCAGCAGGCGCGTAAGAAAGCGCATCAACGGCCAGCTGGCAAAGGCCAGGATGGCCCCCCACAGCAATGCCGATATGAAGGGTGCCATCACCCACAGGCCGGCCCCCAGCAATGCCACCAGCAGAATCTGGACCAGCAGGCGATCATTGTTAACCATGAGGGTGCTCGTTCAAGGGATCAGTTCAAGGTGCAGGCCGTTTGTAGGCGCACTGCCGACTTCAAGACGGCGATTGCGCACCCCGGCCTTGACCAGCGCTTCGCGCCAGGCCTCAGCCTGGGCGCCACTGAGGCTGACACGCAAGGTGCTGTCAAGGTTCAGGCTGCGGGCCAGCAGATTCACCCAGGCGTCTTGCGGCGCAGCAAGGTCAGGGTAGTCGAGCTTGCCGGTGTCACGCATTTCGCGCAGCACCGTAGCGGCGGTTGGCAGCAGCACGCCCAGCGGGCTGCCAGAGATGAACTCTTCCACGTGCAGATAGGCACGGCGGTTGCCACGGGTAACGCTGTACAGCGCGACCAGGGTATCCGCCTCGTCTGCCGAGCGGCGCAGCAGGATGAACGCCTGCTGCTCGTCGCCTCCGTTGAGGCGGGCATTGGCGAACACATCATTGGCCCACAGGCTGGCCTCACCGCAATCACGCCCCTGACACCAGAACAACGGGTAGCCACCCTCGCGTACAAGTGCTTCGCGGGCACTGGTGAAGGCCTCGCGTGCAGTCCGCTCGACGGGCAATTCATAGGTCACCGAGCTGACCTGACCGCGGCTCTCGACTTTGTCATCGACCCGCAGGCGGCCACTGATCTTGCGTAGCGGGCCCATCGGGTAGACCCGCTCCTGTTCCGTCGCCGGGCGTTGATCGACCACCTTGGCGTCCTGCGGGACCGGCAGGCTGCCGGCCCACGCCACCGGGGTGGCGAGCACCAGGCAGGCAGCCAAGCCAGTGCGAATGGAAACGGGCACGCTCATTGGCGAACCAGGCGGCGCTCAGCGCCGAATTGAAGCTCCAGGATGTCTGGCAGTTGCATGGTTGTCTCCCTGTTCAACCCGCCAAGCCTCGACACTTGTCCGGTGCAAGTCAAGCAAAGCCAAAGAAGCGATTGATACAGTCTGCAACAAGGGCCGCGCCCTGCGCATCGTTCAGGTGCAGGTGATGGCCGCCGGGCAGCGTCACCTGTTCAAAGGGTAGCTGCTCCAGCAACTCTGTGTGGCGCGCCAGCATGCCGTCGGCGGCCACCACCAACAGCGCCGGGCAACTCACCCGCCGCACATAGGCCATGGCCTGGACCTCGCTCAGGCGCACCGGCGAGGGCAGGGTCAGCCGGCTGTCGCTGCGCCAGCTATAGCCACCGGGCACCGGCATCAGGCCACGCTGGGCCAGCAGCTCGGCCGCTTCACGGCTGACCGCGACCATGCCTTTCATCCGGGCTTGCACCCCTGCTTCCAATGTCGCATACACCGACTTGCGTTTGCCATCCAGCCGCAACTGGGCTTGCAGCGCCATCCCCAAACGCTCGCCTGCGTCCTGCTCGGCGCCGGTCGGCGGGATGACGCCGTCGATAAGCGCCAGGTGACTGACCCGATCGGGCAATGCACCGGCCAGTTGCACCGAAATGATCGCGCCCAGCGAATGCCCCAGCAGGGCAAAACGCGGCCAACCCAATTGCTCGGCCACGCGCAGCACGTCATGGGCATAGTCGGCCAGGGCATACCCGGCGCCGAGCGGGCGGTGCTCCGAATAACCATGGCCGGCCAGGTCCAGGGCGACGAGGCGTAGACCTTTCAGTTGCGGTGCCAGGCGGGCAAAGCTGTTGGCGTTGTCCAGCCAGCCATGCAGGGCAATCACCGGCAGCCCGTCTTCGGGGCCGAACAGGTGTGCAGCCAGCTCGATATGGCCCAGGCTCAGGCGAATTTCCTCTACGTGCGCGCTCATGCCTGGCTCCAGCGGTCGAACAGGCCCTTGATCAGGCTGGCAGTGTCGGCCGGGCGCTCCAGCGGGAACATGTGCCCACCCGGTACGCTGTGGTATTCACCTTTGGGCATGCCGCGCACAGCCAAGGTGTGGTGGCGACGAATGACGTTGCTGCGGTTGCCGCGCACCATGGCCAGCGGCACCTGCAACTGGTGCGCGGGGGCGGGGCTGGTGTGCGGGATGCTGCGGTAGATGCTGATTTCAGTAGCAGGGTCGAAGCGCAACTGCAGCCCTTGCCCCACCACCTGCAGACCATGTTCTACATATGCGTCGAGGCAATCGGGATCGAAATGGCGGAACAGTGATTTGCCAGCGAAATAGTCCCGGGCGCTGTCGCGGTCATTGAACGTTTCGCGACGCCCCAAGGTGCGCCCGGCCGGTGTGATGCGGTCGATGAAACCAAAGCGCTTGGCTGTGCGCAGCAGCCATTGATCAGCGCGGGTGAGCACCGGAGAGTCGAGCATCACCAGCCCCCGATAGTACTCGGGGCAGCGCAATGCCGCGTGCAGGTGCAACACGCCACCCAGCGAATGGCCGACGCCCCAGACCGGCTGGTCCTGCTGCGCCAGGTGATGCAACAATTCATCGACCAGGCTTTGCCAGTTTTCATCCACGGGAAAACGCGGGTCATGTGCATGCTGGGCCAGGTGCTGCACCTGATAGTCCGGCGCCAGCGCTGCAAACAGCTTGCCGTAGGTGGCCGATGGGAAACCGTTGGCATGGGCGAAGAAGATCTGCTGCGACATGGCGCCTGGTCCGGACCGGAATGATGGCCCATTGTCGGCATCGCGGGGCAGTTCGGCAATGTCCATAAAGGTCATCGGCGAGGGGGATCAGGTCATGCCGAGCGGTCGAAACTGCTCAGCGACCGACGCAGGCAGGCCTGCATGTAGGCCACTTGGCTCTCCAGCGCCTCGCGGGCCAGACGCTGGTCCTGGTAGTCCAGTTGCAGGCGGCGCAAGGCCAGACAACTGGTTTGCAGCAGGTGCGAGACCCGCAGGCAGGCATCCTGCAGCGTACGCAGGTCCTGCTCGCATTGTTGCCTCGCAGCAGGGTCCAGCCCAGGGTTGTCGTTCACCTTGCGCATCAGGTGGTAAAGCTTGGCATCGGCCGATTCACGCAGCAGGCTGTATTGGGCGAAATCCAGCGAAGTACCTTGGTCAACCTGTTCCAGGGTGGGTTGCAGGTCCAGGGAGCGCAACAGCTCCAGCATTTCACCCCTCATTCGCCGTTCCCTGATGTTTGCCATGTGGCAACGCTAGCAAGCGGTGGTGAAGCGCGACAACTGACAAAAATGCCAGTTGCCTTATCGATCTTTACCCATGCCAGCATGCAGACGCGAGCGAAACAGTGGCCTGCACAAGCCATGGGAAGTTCAAGCGGGTGAGTGGATGGCCTGCAGCGTCATCAACCCGGCCAGCGGCCACTCACCTTCCAGCTCCGCCAGGCTGGCAGTGCTCATGGCTGCCGGCTGTTGCCTGTGGCCGTGCTCCAGCGCACCGACCAAGGTACCTACCAGCGGCTGGTGGCTGACCAGCAGCACATGCTCAAGCCCCAGTCGCTCGATTTCGCCGATGACCTGCTGCACATCACCCTCGGGCGTCAGCCAGGGCACGGTGCGCACGGGTTCGGCGAAGCCCAAAGTGTCATGCACCAGCGCGGCGGTCTGCTGGGCGCGTACGTAAGGGCTGGCGACAATCGCCTGCAATGGCTGCCCGATCAGGTAAGCCGCACTGTGCAGCACCTGCTCGCGACCATGGGCAGTCAGCCGGCGCTCGGCATCCGTCTTGGCCCGCGGCTCAGCTTCACCGTGGCGCAGCACCCACAGCTTCACAGCTTGGGTTCCTCGTCACGCACCGGATGCGCGGCCGGTGCCACGGCGTGCGCTGCTTCACCTTCCGGCGCACGCGGGGCCGGCCAGTCTGCGAACGGCCATGGCTTCTGGTCGCTGTGGAAACTGCCGAAGCGGCCGATCTGTGCCAGGTACTGGCTCAGGCTGTCGCCGAAGTTCATCAGGCTGGCGCTGGGCGCGCCATACACCAGTCGGTAGATCAGCTGTACCAGCACCAGGCCACCCAGCAGCAACTCGGCCAGTTGCCAGACCACCAGGAACACCAGCATCCACAGCACCCGCAGGATGATCGACTCGCGCTGGGCGCGTTCGGGCGTATCGTTCATGTGTTGCTCCTTGCTCGTGTCAGAGCCGCCAAGGGCTCAGTTGAAACCGCTGATGGAAATGAAATCGACGTCGGTCTTGGGCTCGGCGCGCATCAGGTGCTCGATCACCTGGTTCAGCGTGCGCCCTTCGAACAGGATGGCATGCAGACCAGCCACCAGCGGCATGTACACCTGCACTTGCTGGGCCTTGGTCTTGAGCACCTTGAGCGTGTTGACCCCCTCGGCCACTTCGCCCAGGCGGCTGACCGCCTCTTCCAGGCTTTGGCCCTGCCCCAGTGCGTAGCCAACCTGATAGTTGCGGCTTTTGGGCGAGGAGCAGGTGACGATCAGGTCACCGACACCGGCCAGGCCGAGGAACGTCATGGGGTTGGCGCCCTGGCTGACGGCGAAACGGGTCATCTCGGCCAAGGCCCGGGTAATCAGCATGCTCTTGGTGTTCTCGCCCATCCCCAAGGCCACAGCCATGCCGGCGATGATCGCGTAGACGTTCTTCAGTGCACCGCCCAGTTCGACACCGAAACGGTCGGCACTGGCGTAGACGCGGAAGGTGCGCCCGTGCAGCACGGCCTGTACCTGCTGGCACAGGTCTTCGTGCTCACTGGCCACCACTGTGGCAGTTAGCGCATGTTCGGCGATTTCGCGCGCCAGGTTGGGCCCCGACAAAACGCCGATGCGCGCCTCGGGGGCGATTTCTTCGAGGATCTGGCTCATCAACTTGAAGCTTTGCGCTTCGATGCCCTTGGTCAGGCTGACCAGGCCCTTGCCGCGCAGCAGCTCGGCATGCGGTGCCAGCACGCTGCGCAAGGCACTCGATGGCAGGGCAACGAAGATCAGCTCGCTGGCCTGCAGGGTGGCCAGCAAGTCGTTGACCGGATCAACCCCATCGTGCAGGCGGATACCCTTGAGGTAGCGCGGATTCTCGCGATTCACACGCATGGCCTCGGCCTGCGCCGGGTCGCGCATCCATTGGCGCACCGGCACACCGTTTTCCGCCAGCAGGTTCGCCACGGCGGTGCCGAAGCTGCCGCCGCCCAGAACCGCAACAGGTTGCTGTTCAGTCATATCCAATCCATTAAAGCCAAAAGTTAAGTGGCGACCCCGCCATTATACGGCTCGCCTGCTACAGAACCAGTGTCTGGGCGTTTGCGGTACTCGCCATGGCATTTTCGGGGCCGTCGAGATCGAGCGCCGCCACGCAGCACATTTCAAGATGTACGCCCGACAACCACTGGCAAAACCCCCACGGTCAGTTACCATGCCTGTTTCAATCCTGAAACAAAGGCCGCTCCGTGTTCCCTGGCACGCCCCCGTACCCGCGCCTGCTGTTATTGACCGCCCTGCTCGGCGGTCAGGCCGTGGCCGACGACCTGTTCATCGACAACACCGACCTGCCACAGGTTCTGACCGCCACACGCCTGAAACAATCCCCCGCCGCTGTCCCGGGCAGCATGACCGTACTCGACAGCGAACTGATTCGCGCCAGCGGTGCCCGTGACATCCCCGAACTGCTGCGCCTGGTACCGGGCATGATGATCGGCTACGGTGCCGGTAATCAACCCACGGTCAACTACCACGGCAGCAACGTCAACGACGCACGGCGCATGCAGGTATTGATCGATGGCCGCTCGGTATACCGCGCAGGCCTGGCCACGGTGGACTGGAGCGACATCCCCTTGGCCATGGAGGATATCGAGCGCATCGAGGTGTTCCGCGGCCCGAATACCGTCAGCTATGGCGCCAACGCGCTGATGGCGGTGGTCAACATCCTCACCCGCAAACCCGCCGACAGCCACGGTACGCGGCTGAAAGTGACACGCGGCCAGGACGGCATCAACGACTTCTATGCCAGCCACGGCTTGGGTTGGGACGGTGGCGACCTGCGCCTGTCGCTGTCGGGCCAACAGGACGACGGCTTCGATGAGAACCAGTTCGGCCAGGACTACCGCGACAGCCGCCGCCTGACTCGCTTCAACCTCAGCGCCAACCACAACCTGGCGGTCGACCAGACCCTGGAGTGGCAACTGGCGGCCAAGGAAGGCAGCAATCAGCGGCCCTACACCTACCAGCCGGTGTTCCAGCAGTACGAGTCCGGGAACAATGCCGACGTCAACGCCAAGGACTATGCGGGCTCGTTGCGCTGGACCAAAGACTTCAGCGCTGAACACAGCCTTTATATCCAGGGTTCCGCCCAGCATTTTGATCGCCAGCAAGTGTGGCGCGCCTGTGATGCCTTGCAGTCGTTCAGCCCCGAACTGACCCAGCTCTGGCAGATGAACCCCGACTTCGCCGAGAAAGTGGCGCGCGGCATTGCGACTGGCGCCCCCCTTTCCACTGACGACCCTGCCCTTGAAGGGCTTCTGCAGAAAGTGCAGCAGCAATGGGAGCAGGGAGGACGGGAGCAGGTCTGCGGCGATGTCGATCAGAGCACCCGTGAAACCCGCTATGACCTGGAAATCCAGGACACCCTGAGCCTGACCGACAGCCTGCGTCTGCTCAGTGGCATGAACTACCGCTATGATCGCGCCGACTCGCAGACCTACTTCAACGGCAGCATCGACGACCAGACCTGGCGCCTGTTCGGCCAGCTGGAATGGCGCGCCGACGAGCACTGGATACTGCAAGGTGGGGCCATGTTCGAAGACTCGCGCCTGTCTGGCAGTTCGCTGACCCCGCGCGTCGCGGTCAACTACCTGATCACCCCGCGCCACGGCCTGCGTGCGGTGTACTCCGAAGCGGTGCGCTCGCCCGACATGTTCGAGAACAACGTCAACTGGAGTTACACGGTCAAGAACCTCACCCCCAATTCATTCGGGCTGCAAAACGGTGAGTATTTCGTCAAGACCCGTGGCCCTGGCGACCTTGAACAGGAGCGCATGCGCTCGCGCGAGCTAGGCTACAACGGCTATTTCAGCGACCTCGACCTAAGCCTGGATGTGAAGCTGTTCTACGACGAGATCACCGGCATGATCAGCGAGCCTCTGAGGAACAACCAGTACATCGCCAGCAACGCCAACAAGGCCCGTTTCAGCGGCAGCGAGGCGCAAATGGACTGGCGCCCCACCCTGCGCGACCGCCTGCGCCTGACCTATGCCTACGTCGATGCGTGGGCCAGCAACCCCGACGACCGTCGCCTCAGCGCCCGTAACAGCGGCTCGGCCGGGTGGATGCGCGAATGGGGTTCCGGCTGGTCGAGCGCGCTGTTCTACTACGGCGACGATGCCCTCAACCAGTACCGCTACGAGCGTCTTGACCTGCGCCTGGCCAAGCGCTTTCGGGTGTATGGCAGCAACCTGGAGCTGGCGGCGCTGTGGCAGCAGCGCCTGGACGATGAACCGACCTCGGCCCTGCAGAACCGCTACGACAGCCGTCACCGCCTGAGCGTGAGCGCGGAGCTGGAGTTCTGATGGCCCTGCTGCTGCGCCTGTTGCTGCTCTGCCTGTGGCCTTTGGGGCCTTTGTCCGCCAGCGAAGTCCTGCTGGTGGGGGCTGAGGACCAGCCCGGTGTCCGCAGCTTCATCGCCGCACTGGAAAGCCGCCGGCCCCACGATCATGTGCAGTTTCAAACCACCGCCAACCTGCCACGCCCGGGCAAGCTCAAAGCCGACCAACGCCTGATCCTGCTCGACAACGCAGCACTTGAATGGCGCCTGGTGGAAACCGCCGGCCCGCCGGCACTGGTCATGCGGGTCAGCCGAGTACAGGCTGAACAGCGCCTGGGAAAGTCCCGCCCCGCGTTCCTCACACTGTTGTGGAGCGACGCACCGTTGGGACGGCAATTGCGCCTGGCACGCTACCTGTTGCCGCAGGCCAGGCGCGTTGGCGTGCTGTATGGCGAGCACAGCAGCTTTCTGCTGGACGAACTGCGCCATGCTGCACGGCCGCTAGGCCTGGAGATCGTTGCCCAGGACTGGTCCGACCCGCGTGACAACCGGCCGCTGCAGCACCTGCTGGGCAATAGCGATGTGCTACTGGGCCTGGACGACCCTGACTTGTACAACTCCAAGACTGCAAAGAACCTGCTGTTGAGCAGTTATGGCCGGCAGATGGCACTGATCGGCCCGAACGCCGGCTTCGTTCGCGCCGGCGCCCTGGCCAGTACCTACAGCGACCAGGACGACTGGCTGTGGGTGCTCGACCAGTTGCTCGACCAGCCGCCGACGCGCTGGCCGCGCAGCCTGTACCCGGTGCGTTACGGCGTCAGTGGCAACCAGCAGGTGGCCCGTGCCCTGGGTCTTGAACCAATCGATCAGAACGCCGCCGTCAAGGCCCTGGCCGAGGGAGAACCCACCCCATGAGCAAACGCTTGAGCTGGGACATTCATACCCGCACGCAGATCATCAGTCTCGGCCCCGCCCTGCTACTGACCTTGCTCTTGATCAGCTTCTTTACCTTCGTACGCATCCAGGACCTGCGCCAGGAACTCAACCACACCGGGCAACTGATCGCCAACCAGTTGGCACCGGCGTCGGAATATGGGGTGATTTCGGGCAACAACGAAGTGCTTGAAGGGCTGATGCGTGCAACCCTCAGCATCCCGCATGTGCGCTTTCTGGAAGTGCAGGACAGCCGCAACCACATCCTCGTGTACGTTGAGCAGTCCGATGAAAGTGCCAACCGCGCGCAACAGGTCGAGGTTTTCCAGGCGCCCATTCGCCTGCAGCAAATCCGCCTGGACAACGACTTCCTGCAGCAGGGCAAAGCCACCACCCCGGCCATCGGTGACGACTACCTGGGCCGCGTGATCGTCGGCATGTCCGATGACGCCTTCAGTCAGCGTCAGCAGGAAATCGTGATCAAGGCCGGGATCCTGGCGTTGTTCGCCCTGCTGTTCACCTTCTTGCTGGCACGCCGCCTGGCCATGAGCCTGGCCAAGCCGATCAGCGACATGGGCCATGCGGTCAAGGCTATTCAGCAAGGCGAGTACGACACCCCCTTGCCGGTCGTCGACGACAGCGAGCTGGGCCACTTGGCCCGCCACATCAATAACCTGGCCAGCGCCCTGGAACAGGCCAGCGATGAACAGAAGCAGGCCATCGCCGAACTGATCCAGGCCCGCGAGGAGGCCGAACAGGCCAACCGTGCCAAATCGGATTTCCTGGCGATGATGAGCCATGAGTTGCGCACCCCGATGAATGGCGTGCTAGGCATGCTGCAACTGCTGGAAACCACACCGCTGAGCAGTGAACAGGCCGATTACACGGCAGTGGCCAGCGAGTCCACCGGGCATTTGCTCAAGGTCATCAACGACATCCTCGATTTTTCGCGCATCGAACGCGCCGCGCTGCAACTGGAGCACATCGACTTCAACCTCGGCGAGCTGATCACCAACAGTGTGCAGTCGTTCCAGCACAGCGCCCAGCAACGCGGCCTGGGCCTGCACCTGCAACTGCCGGCCGGCATCGAGCAGCTGCAGGTGAACGGCGATCCCACGCGCATCCGCCAGATCCTGCTGAACCTGGTAGGCAACGCCCTGAAGTTCACCGAACGCGGCCAGGTGCAAGTCGACGCACGCTGGCAGGTGCTCGACCGGCAGTTGATCTGGTTGACCTGCAGCGTGCGCGACACCGGCATCGGCATCGACAGCGACCGCCTGGAAATGATGTTCGTCGCCTTCCAGCAGGCCGACAGCTCGATTTCCCGTCGTTATGGCGGCACCGGGCTGGGGCTGTCGATCGCTCGTACCCTGGCCGAGCGCATGGGCGGCAAGCTACGCGGTGAAAGCCGTGAGGGCCTGGGTTCGACCTTCACCCTGGAGATGCCGTTGGCCCTCGCCAACCCTGCCCCCGTCCCGTTGACGCCGCCAACGACTGCACGAACGACGGTGCCGGACAATGATCAGGTACTGCTGGTGGAGGACAATCCGGTCAACCGGAGTGTCGTAGAAGCCATGCTGCGCAGCCTGGGGCTGGCAGTATGCACGGCAGAAGATGGCCTTGAAGCCGTCGAACTGGTCGGCCGGCAGCGCTTTGCTGCCGTACTGATGGATTGCCGCCTGCCACACCTGGACGGCTATGAAGCCACCCGACGCATCCGCCAATTGCCCAACGGCGCTGGGCTACCGATCATCGCCCTGACCGCCAATGCCTTGCAGGGCGACCGTGAACGTTGCATGGCCGCCGGTATGGACGATTACCTGAGCAAACCCTTGCGCCGCACCGAATTGCAGCAGGTGCTGCAGCGCTGGTTACCCGGTCAGACAACCGCGACTGGCGATAAATGCTAAAGTGCGGCAGTCTTAAACACTGGACAGGACCTTCATCGGACCTGAAAATAGACGTTTCAGTGCACACCTGTACTTCTTTCACCAGGTGCGCTGTGACTTTCACCACAACGCAATAGTCTACCTGTAGGCTGCCGTCTCGAAGCGCTTGGTTTTCGGGCCGGCCGGGAAGATTCATCCCCTGCCGCAGGGGGTTATTGAGGAGCTCGCATGACCAAACAACACGCCTTTACTCGGGAAGACCTGCTGCGCTGCAGTCGCGGTGAGCTGTTCGGCCCAGGTAATGCGCAACTGCCCGCGCCGAACATGCTGATGGTCGATCGCATCACCCATATCAGCGAAGAAGGCGGCAAGTACGGCAAAGGTGAGTTGGTCGCCGAGCTGGATATCAACCCGGACCTGTGGTTCTTCGCCTGCCATTTCGAAGGCGATCCGGTAATGCCGGGCTGCCTGGGCCTCGACGCCATGTGGCAGCTGGTTGGCTTCTTCCTCGGCTGGCAGGGCCTGCCGGGCCGTGGCCGCGCCCTGGGTTCGGGCGAGGTGAAATTCTTTGGCCAGGTACTGCCTGAAGCCAAGAAAGTCACGTACAACATTCACATCAAGCGCGTCCTGAAGGGCAAGCTGAACATGGCCATCGCCGATGGCTCGGTCAGCGTCGACGGCCGCGAGATCTACACTGCCGAAGGCCTGCGGGTCGGCGTGTTCACCTCCACTGACAATTTCTAAGGGTTATTCGCATGCGCCGCGTCGTTATCACTGGTCTGGGCATCGTATCGTGCCTGGGCAATGACAAAGCTACCGTCACCGAAAACCTGCGCAACAGCCGTCCGGGTATCCGCTTCAACCCGGAATACAAGGAAATGGGGCTGCGTAGCCAGGTTTCCGGGTCCATCGACCTCAACCTCGAAGAACTGATCGACCGCAAGGTTTACCGTTTCGTCGGCCATGCGGCTGCCTACGCCTACCTGGCCATGCAGGACGCGATCAAGGACGCTGGCCTGACCGAAGAGCAGGTTTCCAACCCGCGTACCGGCCTGGTGGCGGGTTCCGGCGGCGCCTCGACCCTGAACCAGATGGAAGCGCTGGACACCCTGCGTGAAAAAGGCGTCAAGCGCGTCGGTCCATACCGCGTTACCCGCACCATGGGCAGCACCGTTTCGGCATGCCTGGCCACCCCGTTCAAGATCAAGGGTATCAACTACTCGATCTCGTCGGCCTGCGCCACCTCGGCTCACTGCATCGGTACCGCACTGGAGCAGATCCAGTGGGGCAAGCAGGACATCGTCTTCGCCGGTGGTGGTGAAGAAGAGCACTGGAGCCAGTCGTTCCTGTTCGATGCCATGGGCGCCCTGTCGACCAAGCGCAACGAAACCCCTGAACTGGCCTCGCGCGCCTACGACGCTGACCGTGATGGTTTCGTCATCGCTGGCGGTGGCGGTATGGTCGTGGTTGAGGAGCTGGAACACGCCCTGGCCCGCGGCGCCAAGATCTACGCCGAAATCGTTGGCTACGGTGCGACTTCCGACGGCTACGACATGGTTGCACCGAGCGGCGAAGGCGCCATCCGCTGCATGCAGCAGGCGCTGTCCACTGTCGACACCCCGATCGACTACCTGAACACCCACGGTACCTCGACCCCGGTAGGTGACGTGGCCGAGATCAAGGGCGTGCGTGCCGTGTTCGGCGACAAGGCTCCGAAGATCAGCTCTACCAAGAGCCTGTCGGGTCACTCGCTGGGCGCTGCCGGTGTGCACGAGGCGATCTACTGCCTGCTGATGATGGAAAACAACTTCATCGCCGGCTCTGCCAACATCGACGAGCTGGATCCGGAAGTCGCCGACTTGCCAATCCTGCGTAAAACCGAAGAAAACGCCAAGATCGACACGGTCATGAGCAACAGCTTCGGCTTCGGCGGCACCAACGCCACTCTGGTGCTCAAGCGCTGGGAAGGCAAGTAAGACGCTGCCGCTGTAAATGAAAACGCCCCGACTGGTTCGGGGCGTTTTTGTTTGTGTTGCCTGTGCTGGCCTCTTCGCGGGCAAACCCACCACACAAGCCTTCAGCGCTGTGCCCACCTTGTAGGAGCGGGTTTACCCGCGAAGAGGCCAGCACAGGTCACTGCTGTACCCTGGGCAACACCGCCAGAAAGTTCTCCAGGGCCACCTTGTGCGCCACCGACTCCGGCAAGGCATCCAGAAACGGCTTGAACCCGTGCATCTGCTCCCCCAGGCTGCCAAACCGCCCCACCACATCCGAACCCAGCATGAACCGCTCCGGGTACTTCTCGACCAGCGCCAGCCATTCCTTGCGCGGCACACTCTGCTCATCCAGCAAATACGGCTGCAGCACACTCCACGACAGATCGACATACAGGTTCGGGTAGTCCTCCAGCAATCGCCTCAGTACCGGCAGTAGAAAGTCCATCTGCGTCTGGTGGCGATGTATCTCCATGCTGCTGCCCGCATGCGCCCAGATGAATCGCGTATGCGGGTGATTGCGCAGCGGCTCTTCGATCTCCGCCAGGTACAGCGGGTTGCGCTCGCGCTTGGAGGTGATGTTGGAATGCAGCAGCACGGGCAGGTCGCGCTCGGCCGCCAGGTGGTAGATACGCGTCATGGCCTCATTATTGGCACGTGGCGTGTCGCCACTGGTCAGCGCTGTCAGGTCATCATGTCGGGTGAACACCTCGCCGATGCCCTGCCAAAGGCCCGGGTACAAATCGAGCATGCGCTCGATATGGCTGACCGCATTCTTGTCCACCGGGTTAAAACCACTCAGGAACGGGTGGAAGCGCTTGCGCTGCTCACTTGGCAATTGCTGCAGCGCCGCCGCCACGTAAGTATCGGTGGCGCTGTACCAATAGGCGTCGGCGTCATCACCGGCGTAGTAGCGCGGGCGCTTGGGCTCGTCTTCGTGCCATTTCTTGGCCACCGGTATGCCTGAAATCATCGACTGCTCAACCCCTGCGGCATCCATGGCCTTGATCAGCGCCGGCATGCCTTCACTTTCCTGGAAGAAGTCCACATAGTGCAGGTGGGCATCACTGTAGCGGTACTCGCGCGCCTGGGCCGCCTGGCACAGCCAGCCGAACAACAGCACACAAGCCAGCGCTCTGGCGGTCATGGTCATCTTCCTCATGCAAGTACGACCCCAGTAGACCAGGCGGCCGCCAAGACGGTTCAGCGACGGCGGGCAAACCGCTATGCTTGAGGCACTTCCACCGTGCCTGGAGCCTTCCCCATGAGCAGCCCACTGGTCATCCACCCCCGAGCCGAGACGGTCGAGGGCCAGCCGATCCTGCGCCCGCTGCCGTCAGCCCAGTGCCGCAGCGTCGGCCCGTTCGTGTTCTTCGACCACATGCTCGAAACAGACTATGCCCCGGGGCATGGCATGGATATCCGCCAGCATCCGCATATCGGCTTGTCGACCCTGACCTACCTGTTCGAAGGCGCAATCCTGCACAAGGACAGCCTTGGCTCGGCGCAGCGGGTGCTGCCCGGTGATGTCAGCTGGATGACTGCGGGCAGCGGCGTCGCCCATGTCGAGCGCACCCCGGAAGATGGCCTGGCCCATGGGTCGCGCCTGCATGGGCTACAGGTATGGCTGGCATCGCCACGCGAGTTTGAGCAAGGCCCGGCAAGCTACAGCCATCACCCCGCCGCGAGCTTGCCCGTCAGTGACAGCCTGGGTGTACGTATCTGCATGATTGCTGGCAGCGGGTTCTGCCTGGCGTCCCCGGTGCCGGTGCTGTCCCCTACCCTTTATGCGCATGTCCGGATGCAACCGGCGACCACCTTGCTGGTACCGAATGAGCATGTGCAGCGGGCGCTGTACCTGCTCGATGGTGAGTTGACGATGAACGATGAAGATGTAGAACCGTGCAGCCTGGTGGTGCTGCCGGAGGGAGAAGAGGTGACGCTGTATGCGGAGGGTGAATGCCAATTGGTACTGATTGGCGGTGCACCGCTGGATGGGCCGCGTCGGATGAACTGGAATTTCGTGGCCAGCGACCCGGAACTGATCGAGCGGGCCCGGGCCAGGTGGGCTGCGGGGGATTGGCCGGTGGTGCCGGGGGAACATTCTAGGATCGAGTTGCCTCGGTGATCAGGGCCGCTTTGCGGCCCTTCGCGGGTAAACCCGCTCCTACGCCCAATCAAGGGTGGACACATTGGTGATTGGACACAGGCCGTCGCGTAGGAGCGGGTTCACCCGCGAAGGGCTGCAAAGCAGCCCCCTGCAATCTCAGCGCTGGAACACTTCACTCAGCAGATTATGCATCGAACGGAACGCTCGCTCGGAAGTGCGTCGGTCATACTGCATCTTGCCCGGCATATTGGCATTCGGGTCGGTAAACGAGTGCACCGCGCCGCCAAAACTGAGCAACTGCCAGTCCACCTTGGCTGCGTTCATCTCATCTTCGAATGCCGGCAGCTGCTCTTTAGGCACCAATGGGTCGGAGGCACCATGCAACACCAGCACCGAGCCCTTGATGCGCTTGGCATCTTCAGGATTCGGCGTGTCCAGGGTGCCGTGGAACGACACTGCCGCACGCAGGTCGGCGCCGCTACGGGCCAGTTCCAAGGCACAGCAGCCACCGAAGCAGAAGCCGAAGGTGGCCACCTTGCCAGGCTCCAGCAACGCCTTCGACTGCCCCAGCAATTGCGCCAAGGCTTCCTGCATGCGCTTGCGCAGTTCGCCACGATCATTCTTCAGCGGCATCATCGCCACGCCTGCCTCATCGGCATTGGACGGGCGCACCGATTGCCCGTACAGGTCGGCGATCAGCACCACATAGCCCTTCTCGGCCACTTCCTTGGCAATGCGCTCGGCACCTTCGCCAATGCCCATCCAGTTCGGCGCCATCACCAGCCCTGGGCGGCCCAGCGCACCCGGCTCATAGACCAAACGGCTTTCGTAGGTCTTGCCAGACAGGTGATAAACCAGCGATTCGACGATTACTTTGCTCATCAAGCACTCCTTTGGCACTCGTCATAAAAAAGCCCGCCGAAGCGGGCTTTGCTGTGCATCAACTCAAGCAGACAGCTCGACCAGTAGCTTGTTCAGGCGACGAACGTACGCCGCAGGGTCCTTCAGGCTGTCACCAGCCGCCAGGGCCGCCTGATCGAACAGGATGTGCGACAGCTCGGCGAAACGGTCTTCGCTCTGCTCGTGATCCAGCTTCTCGATCAGCGGGTGGCTCGGGTTGAACTCGAAGATCGGCTTGGACTCCGGCACTTTCTGCCCGCTGGCCTCCAGGATCTGGCGCATCTGCAGGCCCAGGTCCTGCTCGCCGATGGCCAGGATCGCCGGCGAGTCGGTCAGGCGGTGCGATACGCGTACTTCAGCCACGCTGTCACCCAGCGCACCTTTCAGTCGCTCGACCAGACCTTCCTTGTCCTTGGCGACTTCTTCCTGGGCTTTCTTGTCTTCTTCCGAATCCAGCTTGCCCAGGTCCAGGTCACCACGGGCAATATCGACAAAGGCCTTGCCGTCGAATTCGTTGAGGTAGCTCATCAGCCACTCGTCGATGCGATCAGTGAGCAGCAGCACTTCGATGCCTTTCTTGCGGAAGACTTCCAGGTGCGGGCTGTTCTTGACCTGCGCGTATGACTCGCCGGTGAGGTAATAGATCTTGTCCTGACCTTCCTTGGCGCGGGCCAGGTAGTCGGCCAGGGCGACGCTCTGCTCGCCGCTGTCGTCCTGGGTGGACGCAAAGCGCAGCAGACCGGCGATTTTCTCCTTGTTGGCGAAGTCTTCGGCCGGGCCCTCTTTCAGCACCTGACCGAAGTTTTTCCAGAAGCCCTTGTATTTCTCGGGTTCGTTCTTCGCCAGCTTCTCCAGCATGTCCAGCACGCGCTTGGTCAGCGCGGTCTTCATCGAATCGATGATCGGGTCTTTCTGCAGGATTTCACGCGACACGTTCAGCGACAGGTCGTTGGAATCGACCACACCCTTGATGAAGCGCAGGTACAGCGGCAGGAACGACTCGGCCTGGTCCATGATGAATACACGCTGCACGTACAGCTTCAGACCGCGCGGCGCTTCGCGCTGGTACAGGTCGAACGGCGCACGGGCCGGCACGTACAGCAGCGAGTTGTATTCGAGCTTGCCTTCGACCTTGTTGTGGCTCCAGGCCAGCGGGTTTTCGAAGTCATGGCCGATGTGCTTGTAGAACTCCTGGTACTCCTCGTCCTTCACCTCGGTGCGCGAACGGGTCCACAGGGCGCTGGCGCGGTTGACGGTTTCCCACTCTTCAGCCGGCTGCTCTTCACCTTCGGCGGCAGCCTGCTCTTTCGGCAGCTGAATCGGCAGGGCGATGTGGTCGGAGTACTTCTTGACCACGTTGCGCAGGCGCCAGCCATCGGCAAACTCCTGCTCGTCCTTCTTCAGGTGCAGGACGATACGGGTACCGCGCTGCGGTTTGTCGATGGTGGCGACTTCGAACTCGCCCTCGCCTTTCGACGACCAGTGCACACCTTCGGCCGCTGGCTGGCCCGCACGGCGGCTGTACACGTCGACCTTGTCGGCAACGATGAACGCGGAGTAGAAGCCCACGCCGAACTGACCGATCAGGTGCGAGTCCTTCTTCTGGTCACCGGTGAGGTTCTTCATGAAGTCGGCAGTGCCGGACTTGGCGATGGTGCCCAGGTGGGCAATGACGTCTTCGCGGCTCATGCCGATGCCGTTGTCCTCGAGGGTGACGGTACCGGCGTCCTTGTCGAAGCTCAGGCGAATCTTCAGGTCAGCATCGCCCTCGAACAGCTCTGGCTTGGCCAGGGCTTCGAAACGCAGCTTGTCGGCGGCGTCGGAAGCATTGGAAATCAGCTCCCGCAGGAAGATTTCCTTGTTCGAGTACAGCGAGTGAATCATGAGGTGCAGCAGTTGCTTCACCTCGGTCTGGAAGCCCAGCGTTTCCTTTTGTGTTTCCACAGTCATGGTCTTCGAAACTCCGATCTGATGGCGTTGGCGCCTGGCGGCCGGTTCGGCCAGCGTTAACGGCGGATGTCATGCAGATGGGGGCTGCCCGGATGATTTCAAGGGCTTTTCCGGTTCGATCTTGAAATGCGCACGGGCCGTGGCAATCGGCGACTGCCTGTCGCCCTGCCAGGCGGTGATGGCCACGTTGGTCACACGCCGGCCCTGGCGCCACAGCTGGCACTGGGCGTAGGTATCGCGAAAGTGCCCGGCGCGCAGGTAGTCGATGGAAAAGTCGATGATCTTCGGAATGCTTGCGCTCTCGCTGTAGATCAGCAGGTACAGCGCGGCCGACAGCTCCATGAAGCCGGCAATCACGCCGCCATGGATGGCCGGTAGCAGTGGGTTGCCGATATTGTCCGGGCTGGCCGGCAGGCGGAACAACAGGTCATCGCCCTGACGCTCGCATTCGATGCCGATCAGCCCGGCATAGGGAATCAGTGCCAGCAATGGTCGATAGTCGCCCACCGCATGGGCGGCGTTGAGCTGCTGGCGCACCGCGTGCGGAATCATGCCTTGCCCTCCTTCAGACTGTCGCCGAAACGGATGCCGCCCTTGATGTCCTGGCCCAGGCGCATGAACGTGCCCACCACCTGGCAGATGGGCTGGTCGGGGTCGTCCTGATAGGCGGTGCCACGGGTGAAGATCACGTCGCGGGTAACACGGTAGCACTGGGCGTGGCCATAGATGTCCTTGCCGGCCTCAGCCGGGTGCATGTAGTCGATGCGCAGGTCCAACGTCGGGCACACTTCGAAGCGCGGCAGCACACACAACGTGGCCATGCCACAGGTGGTGTCCATCAGCGTGGTCAGCGCACCGCCGTGCACGGCACCGGTTTGCGGGTTGCCGACAATCGCCGGCGACCACGGCAGGACCAGGGTCATGCCATTGCCATCAGCCTGCGCCACGCGCATCTGCAACAACTGACAATGTTTTAACGCCGTGAGAAAGCGCTCGGCCATTGCCATCAAGGTTGAATCGCTCATCGGCTGTTCCCATCGGCCGCAGGGCAGCGGCATAAATTCGTTAAAAAGTCCATGTAGAACGGGACGTTATATATCTGTAATCTTCGTTGAACTTATTCCGCGTAGTTGTACTCGAAGGAACAAGTCACTTATTCCACCAAGGAGAAACACCCCCATGCGTAAACCTTTTGCTTTTGCTCTGATGCTGGCCGCTGCCATGGGCCTGGCTGCTTGCGATAAAGCGAGCGAAGACAAAGCCCAGGACGCACAGCAACACGCCGAGCAAGCCCAGGAAAAAATGGGTGAAGCTCAGGATAAGATGAACGAAGCCGCCGAGGAAAACGCCGAAGCTGCCAAAGATCAGGCCGAAGCCGAGCAGAAGGCTGCCGAAGAAGCCGCTCCGGCTACTCCGGCTCCAACTACACCGGCAGAACCTGCCAAGCAGTAATTGGCTAAAACAAAAAAACCCGACGATGTCGGGTTTTTTTGTGCCTGCGAACTTTCGATTAATCGTTTCAGTTGGAGACAACCGAGCTTTCCTTGGCCGGCTCCGACAGTACACTTTCGGTCGGCGTGAACACCATCACATCGAGTACATCCGAATGGAACTCTCGACGGTACAGAATCAGCACTACGCCCACACTCATCGCCATGAACAACCATGGGCTGATAAACCAGCTCAACATGGCCATGCCGAAGTAATACGAACGCAGCCCCAGGTTGAACTGGTTAGCCGCCAACGACAATACCCGCGCCGCGCGGGAGGCGAACGCCTTGCGCTCCAGCTCATTGACCAGCCGTTCGCCGATCATAGGTGCCGAGCCCACCAGCACGGCGGCAAAGTTGTATTGGCGCATGCACCAGCTGAACGTGAAGAAGGCGTAGACAAATACCATGGCCAGGCACAGCAGCTTGATCTCCGACATGCCCTGGGATGTTTGCTGAACCAGCGGCAGGTCGGCCAGCAACGACAGTGCCCGGTCGGAGGCACCGAGCACGGTGAGGATGCCAGCCAGAATGATCAGGGTGCTGGAGGCAAAGAACGAAGCGTTGCGCTCCAGGTTACCGATCACGCTGGCATCGGCGATGCGGTTGTCGCGCAGCAGCATGCGGCGCATCCAGTCTTCGCGGTACAAGTGCAGCACGCTGGCCAGGCACGCGGTGTCGCGCCCCTTCCAGATCGCATAGCGGGTATAGCCACCCCAGCACAGGGCGAACCAGGCGATGGCCAGCAGGTTGTTGAGGTTGCTTTGGATGAAGTTCATGCAGGGTTACCGAAAGGGCCATGTGCCTAAAGGATAGGGACCGGATTTCGACGCTGGCAAGCGGCAAAAGGCACACCTGCACACTGAAAAATACCTTACCTGCTGCGAAGAGGCCGAAACCGGCAAACAGCAAAAAGCCCCGCATCCTTTCGGATACGGGGCTCTCTTGTTTTCACCCTTGGCGGGCACCCTTCGGCTTGTGGCCGGTGCCGCCCTCAGGCTTCAACTTGTCCAGTCAGGCCAGCGCCTCGCGCGGCTTGCCGAGCATGCGGTCGCAGGCCACGGCACCCACCAGGGTCACCACCGAAGGTACCAGCCAGGCCATGCCGGCATCACTCAATGGCAGGTGCGCCATGAAGTCTGGCAACACGTGGGCAAGGCTGCTGCCCTTGATCGCATCGACCATGCCGAACAGCAGCGAGACCAGCATCACGGGCGCCAGGATGCGCGTTGGCGAGTTCCACAGGTCTTTCACGAAGCTCAGGCCAACCACCACGATGCACGGCGGATAGATGGCGGTGAGCACCGGGATCGAGAACATGATCAGCTTGGTCAGGCCAAGGTTGGAAATCAGCAGCGAGAAGCCGGCAAGGATCACCACCAGCGCGCGGTAGGACAGCGGCAGGATCTGGCTGAAGTACTCGGCGCAGGCACAGGTCAGGCCAACCGCGGTCACCAGGCAGGCCAGCGCGATCAGCACGGCGAGGAAGCCGCTGCCCAGGGAGCCGAAGGTATGCTGTACGTAGGCATGCAGCACCGCCGCACCGTTGGTGGCGTCAGCCGCGATGTCGTGGCTGGTGGCACCCAGGCGGAACAGGCTGATGTAGACCAGGGCCAGCCCGACACCGGCGATCAGGCCGGCGATGATGGCGTAGCGGGTAATCAGCCTCGGCGACTCGACACCGCGCGAGCGAATGGCATTGACAATGACGATACCGAACACCAGGGCACCCAGGGTATCCATGGTCAGGTAGCCATCGGAGAAGCCCTTGGAGAACGCAGCGGCGGCATAGGCAGGCTGTGCGTCACCAATGCTACCGGCGGGCAGCGCGAAGGCAGCGATGCCCAGTACTGCCAGGGCAATGATCTTCAACGGTGCCAGGAAGCGGCCCACGGTGTCGAGCAACTTGCCAGGGTACATGGACACGGCCAGCACGACGATGAAGTACACCAGGCTGTAGATGAACAGCGCCAGCGGGCTTTCACCGGTCAGTGGTGCAACGCCCACTTCGAACGACACGGTCGCCGTACGCGGGGTGGCGAACAATGGGCCGACCGACAGGTAGCACACGGCTGCCAGCAGGCCGCCGAAGAACTTGCCGATCGGGCTGCTCAGTGCATCCATGCCGCCACCGACCTTGGCCAGAGCGACCACCGTGATGACCGGCAGGCCCACGGCAGTGACCAGGAAGCCCAAGGCCGCCATCCATACGTGCGGGCCAGACTGCAGGCCGACGATAGGCGGGAAGATGATATTGCCTGCACCCACGAAAAGCGCAAACGTCATAAAGCCAAGCGCCAGGATATCCTGGCCTTTGAGAACTTTCATTTAAGGTAGTACCACACTGCTGAAATCGGGATTCGAGAGGGGATTTCCCTTTGGGTAAGGGGAAATGCTGCCCGGCTTGATAGGCCAGACCCGTTTAGCGTGTCGTTCCCTTTTGGGGTACGGGCACAGAGTGAACGCGTAATGTAACTGGTTTGTCAGTCAAACGCACTGGCACAGTGCTGCTTGTCCGATGTGCGTACATGTTTGTCGTCTGTGTGACCGAGGACGGCAGGTATTATCCTCGGATTGAAACATTCGTCTGCGTGAAAATTCCTATCAAACCTATCGAAGAATCTCTATTGCCAGCACCGGCCTCTTCGCGGGTAAACCCGCTCCTACGAACCCCACATACGACAAAGGCCACCCGAAGGTGGCCTCTGTGCGCGTGGGGGGTGTAGCAGTATTACTTCTTGGCTTCCCAGCCAGTCAGCTCGGCCAGGGCCTTGCCGATGTCAGCCAGGGAACGCACGGTTTTCACACCCGCGTCCTGCAGGGCGGCGAACTTCTCGTCCGCAGTGCCCTTGCCGCCGGAGATGATGGCGCCAGCGTGGCCCATGCGCTTGCCCGCAGGTGCAGTAACACCGGCGATGTAGGAAACGACAGGCTTGGTGACGTGGGCCTTGATGTAGGCCGCAGCTTCTTCTTCAGCCGAACCGCCGATCTCACCGATCATCACGATCGCTTCGGTCTTCGGGTCTTCCTGGAACAGCTTCAGGATGTCGATGAAGTTGGAGCCCGGGATCGGGTCACCGCCGATGCCGACGCAGGTCGACTGGCCGAAGCCGGCGTCGGTGGTCTGCTTCACAGCTTCGTAGGTCAGGGTGCCGGAACGCGAAACGATACCGACCTTGCCTGGCAAGTGGATGTGGCCTGGCATGATGCCGATCTTGCACTCGCCCGGGGTGATGACACCTGGGCAGTTAGGGCCGATCAGGGTCACGCCCAGCTCGTCGCACTTGACCTTGGCATCCAGCATGTCCAGGGTAGGAATGCCTTCGGTGATGCAGACGATCAGCTTGATGCCGCCAAAGGCAGCTTCCAGGATCGAGTCTTTGCAGAACGGAGCCGGTACGTAGATGACCGAAGCGTCAGCGCCGGTAGCTTCCACGGCTTCCTTGACGGTGTTGAACACCGGCAGGCCCAGGTGGGTGGTGCCACCCTTGCCTGGGGTTACGCCGCCGACCATCTTGGTGCCGTAGGCAATGGCCTGTTCGGAGTGGAAAGTACCCTGCGAGCCGGTGAAGCCCTGGCAGATGACTTTGGTATCTTTATTGATCAGGACGCTCATTACTTGCCCTCCGCAGCTTTGACAACTTGTTGAGCAGCGTCGGTCAGGCTGGTTGCCGCAATGATGTTCAAACCGCTTTCTGCCAGTACTTTAGCGCCCAGTTCGGCGTTGTTGCCTTCGAGGCGAACGACGACCGGAACTTTTACGCCGACTTCTTTCACCGCACCGATGATGCCTTCGGCAATCATGTCGCAGCGAACGATGCCGCCGAAGATGTTGACCAGAACGGCCGCGACATTGCTGTCGGACAGAATGATCTTGAACGCTTCGGTAACGCGCTCTTTGGTAGCACCGCCGCCAACGTCGAGGAAGTTGGCCGGCTTGCCGCCGTGCAGGTTGACGATGTCCATGGTACCCATGGCCAGGCCGGCACCGTTGACCATGCAGCCGATGTTGCCTTCAAGGGCAACGTAGTTCAGTTCGAACTTGGCAGCGTGGGCTTCACGGGCGTCGTCCTGCGACGGGTCGTGGAAGGTTTTCAGCTTCGGCTGACGGTACATGGCGTTGGCGTCGATGTTGATCTTGGCATCGAGGCAGTGCAGGTCGCCATCGGCCTTGATCACCAGCGGGTTCACTTCCAGCAGCGCCAGGTCATGATCCTTGAACAGCTTGGCCAGGCCAACGAAGATCTTGGCAAACTGTTGAACTTGCTTGCCTTCCAGGCCCAGCTGGAAAGCCAGCTCGCGACCCTGGAACGGCTGAGCGCCGACCAGTGGGTCGATGGTGGCCTTGAGGATTTTCTCAGGCGTTTCGTGAGCGACTTTCTCGATGTCCACGCCACCTTCGGTGGAAGCCATGAACACGATACGGCGGCTCGAACGATCGACTACAGCGCCCAGGTACAGCTCTTTGGCGATGTCAGTGCAGGATTCGACCAGAATCTTGGAGACGGGTTGACCGTTGGCATCGGTCTGGTAGGTGACCAGATTCTTGCCCAACCACTGTGCAGCGAACGCCTTGGCGTCTTCCTTGCTGCGAACCAGCTTTACGCCGCCCGCTTTACCGCGACCACCCGCGTGAACCTGGGCTTTTACAACCCACTCGTTCCCGCCGATCTTGTCGCAGGCTTCTGCAGCTTGCTCAGGGGTATCGACTGCGAAACCCTTGGAAACTGGCAGGCCGTACTCAGCGAACAGCTGCTTACCCTGATACTCGTGAAGATTCATGCTTTTTACCGTCTTCGTTAGGTACTGCGCTTCGGCGCTGCGCCATCAGTGGCGCCGCACCACCTGTGACCGTTGACCCCGGGTTTCCCGTGTGATCCGGTCCGGCGGACTTTCCGCGGTGAGTCATGCACGCAAGACTCACGACGGGCAGCCCGCCGTGGTTTCTTATAATTAACGCTTCTTACGGTTGGCCACGTGAATGGCGCCGCCATTCACCGCCAGCGCTGCTTCATGCAACGCTTCGGACAGGGTTGGATGGCTGAAGACCATCATGCCCAGATCCTCGGCACTGGTGCCGAATTCCATTGCGATTGCGCCCTGCTGCACCAGTTCGGCAGCCGATGGGCCAATCACGTGAACACCCAGAACGCGGTCGGTCTTGGCATCGGCGATGACCTTGACGAAACCACCGGTGTCGTTGGCAGCCATCGCACGGCCGCTGGCCGCGAACGGGAAGGTGCCCACGTTAACCTCAACGCCCTCGGCCTTCAAGGCCTGTTCGGTCTTGCCGACCCACGCGATTTCCGGGTGGGTGTAGATGACCGAAGGGATCAGGTCGTAGTTCATCTGGGCCTTGTGGCCCTTGATGCGCTCGACGACCATGATGCCCTCTTCCGAAGCCTTGTGGGCCAGCATCATGCCGCGTACCACGTCACCAATGGCGTACACGCCCGGAACGCTGGTGGCGCAGTAATCGTCGACGAAGATGTAGCCACGCTCGTCGATGGTCACGCCGCTGTCGGAAGCCAGCAGATCGGTAGTCACCGGGCGACGGCCGACTGCAACAATCAGCTTGTCGAAGGTGATCTTCTGCTCGCCTTCGGCGTTGGTGTAGGTCACTTCGACTTCATTGCCGTTGACTTTCGAGCCGGTGACGCGAGCGCCCAGCTTGATGTCCAGGCCTTGCTTGGTCAGGGTCTTCTGGGCTTCTTTCGACACGGCGGTGTCGGCAGCCATCAGGAAGGTGTCCAGGGCTTCAAGGACGGTCACTTCAGCACCCAGGCGAGCCCATACCGAGCCCAGCTCCAGGCCGATCACGCCTGCACCGATAACGCCCAGGCGCTTCGGTACGGCCTGGAATTCCAGGGCGCCGGTGGAGTCGACGATGACGTTCTGGTCGACCGGGGCCGGCGGAATGTCGATCGGGCGCGAGCCGGAAGCCAGGATCACGTTCTCGGCTTCGATGACTTCGGTGGTGCCGTCAGCCTTGGTGACTTCGACTTTCTTGCCGGCCAGCAGCTTGCCGTGGCCCTGGATCGAAGTGACGCCGTTGGCCTTGAACAGGGTGGCAACGCCACCGGTCAGGTTCTTGACGATACCGGCCTTGCGGCCAACCATCGCGGCGACGTCCATCTTCACTTCGCCAGTGGAGATACCGTGGACGTTGAAGCTCTCTTTGGCTTCCTTGTACTTCCAGGAGCTGTCCAACAGCGCCTTGGAAGGAATGCAACCTACGTTCAGGCAGGTGCCGCCCAGGGCCAGTTTGCCCTCGGCGTCGGTGTACTTCTCGATACAGGCAGTCTTCAGACCAAGTTGGGCAGCCTTGATGGCAGCCACATAGCCGCCTGGGCCTGCACCGATTACCACTACGTCGAATTTCTGGGTCATAAAAGATTCCTTATCAGCTACAAGCTACAAGCCGCGAACCGCGCGGCCTGGCTTCTTGCGAAGCCAGGCCCGGCACGGTACGCAGCCAGAGGGTTAGATGTCCAGCAGCAGGCGGGACGGATCTTCCAGCAGGTTCTTGATAGTGACCAGGAAGGTTACCGCTTCCTTGCCGTCGATCAGGCGGTGATCGTACGACAGCGCCAGGTACATCATCGGGCGAATCACCACTTGGCCATTGATGGCCATCGGGCGCTGGATGATGTTGTGCATGCCGAGAATGGCGGCCTGCGGCGGGTTGACGATCGGGGTCGACATCATCGAACCGAAGGTGCCACCGTTGGTGATGGTGAAGGTACCACCGGTCATCTCTTCGATGGACAGTTTGCCGTCACGGGCCTTCTTGCCGAAGGTAGCGATGCCGTTCTCGATTTCAGCCAGGCTCATCGACTCGGCGTTACGCAGCACCGGCACCACCAGGCCACGGTCGCTGGACACGGCAACACCGACGTCGGCGAAGCCGTGGTAGACGATGTCGTTGCCGTCGATCGAGGCGTTGACAGCCGGGAAGCGTTTCAGCGCTTCGGTAGCAGCCTTGACGAAGAACGACATGAAGCCCAGGCGCACGCCATTGTGGGTCTTCTCGAACAGGTCCTTGTACTTCGAACGCAGGGCCATGACTTCGGTCATGTCCACTTCGTTGAAGGTGGTCAGCATCGCCATGTTCGACTGGGCTTCGACCAGGCGCTCGGCGATCTTGGCACGCAGGCGGGTCATCGGCACACGCTTCTCGGTACGGTCGCCAGCGGCGACGACAACCGGGGCAGCGGCAGCAGCGGCAGGCTTGGCAGCCGGGGCAGCGGCTGGTGCCGACTTCTTGTTGGCAACAGCAGCAACCACGTCTTCCTTGGTGACGCGACCGCCTTTACCGGTGCCTGCCACAGTAGCCAGGTCGATGCCGTTTTCTTCAGCCAGCTTGCGTGCGGCCGGGGCAGCGATCGGGTCATCTTCGCCGGCGTCAGCGCTAGCAGCGGCCGGAGCAGCTGCAGGCGCGGCGGCCGCGGCAGGCGCAGCGGCAGCACCGCCCTCAACGATCGAACCCAGCAATTCGTCGGACAGGACGGTGTCGCCCTCGCCCTTGACGATGTCGCCCAGCACGCCATCGGCAGTAGCCAGTACTTCCAGGACAACCTTGTCAGTCTCGATGTCGACGATCAGCTCGTCACGCTTGACGGCTTCGCCCGGCTTCTTGTGCCAGGTAGCAACGGTGCCATCGGCAACCGATTCCGGGAAGGTTGGGGCTTTGATCTCGATAGCCATTATCTGTGTTTCCTTAAATTCGGTTTCAGGTGCGCGAAGGCGTTAGACAGTGAAGGCGTCTTGCAGCAGTTTTTCCTGCTGTTCGGCGTGCTTCGAAGCGTAACCACAGGCTGGCGCGGCAGAAGCATCGCGACCGGCGTATTCCAGGACCAGTGCCTTGTTGTGGCGGCCCAGGATACGGCGCATGTGGTGCTGGCTGCTGTACCAGGCGCCCTGGTTCATCGGCTCTTCCTGACACCAGACCGCATGCTTGAGGTTGGTGTAAGGGGCGAGGATTTCGACCAGATCGTCCTCAGGGAACGGATACAGCTGCTCGATACGCAGGATGGCAATGTCTTCGCGGCCTTCGGCACGGCGTTTTTCCAGCAGGTCGTAGTAGACCTTGCCGCTGCACAGCACCAGACGCTCGACCTTGGCCGGATCGATTGCGTCGATTTCCGGGATCACGGTCTGGAACGAGCCTTCTGCCAGGTCTTCCAGGGTCGAAATGGCCAGCTTGTGGCGCAGCAGCGACTTCGGCGTCAGGACGACCAGCGGCTTGCGCAGCGGGCGAATGACCTGGCGACGCAGCAGGTGGTAAATCTGTGCCGGCGTCGTCGGTACGCAGACCTGGATGTTGTGCTCGGCGCACAGCTGCAGGTAACGCTCCAGACGCGCGGAGGAGTGCTCCGGCCCCTGCCCTTCATAGCCGTGTGGCAGCAGCATGGTCAGGCCACACAGACGGCCCCACTTGTGCTCACCACTGGTGATGAACTGGTCGATCACCACTTGCGCACCGTTGGCGAAGTCGCCGAACTGGGCTTCCCAGATCACCAGCGCGTTCGGCATGGTGGTGGAGTAGCCGTATTCGAAGGCCAGTACCGCCTCCTCGGACAGGAACGAATCGTACAGATCGAAACGTGGCTGGCCTGGGAACAGGTTCTGCAACGGAATGTAGGTGCTGGCGTCCTTCTGGTTGTGCAGCACCGCGTGACGGTGCGAGAAGGTGCCACGGCCGATGTCCTGGCCGGTCATGCGGATCGGGTGACCTTCGAACTGCAGGGTGGCGTAAGCCATGGTCTCTGCATAACCCCAGTTGATCGGCAAGCCACCGGCCTGCATCTTCTGACGGTCTTCGTAGATCTTCGACACCTGACGCTGGACCACGAAACCTTCCGGCAGCTCGAGCAGCTTGGCCGACAGATCCTGCAGGGTCTTGAGGTCGAAGCGGGTGTCGTGACGCGCGGTCCAGGCATGGCCCAGGTACGGACGCCAGTCGACGAACAGCTCGCGGTTCGGCTCCTTGACCAGGCTCTTCACCACGTGCAGGCCATTGTCCAGCGCGTTGCGGTACTCGTCGATCTTGGCCTGAGCGCGCTCGGCGTCGATGCGACCGGCCTGGATCAGCTGCTCGGCATACAGCTCACGGGTAGTGCGCTGCTTGCTGATTTGCTGGTACATCAGCGGCTGGGTGCCGTTAGGCTCGTCAGCCTCGTTGTGGCCACGGCGACGGTAGCAGACCAGGTCGATGACCACGTCACGCTTGAACTGCATGCGGTAGTCGATGGCCAGCTGGGTGACGAACAGCACGGCTTCCGGGTCATCGCCGTTCACGTGCAGGATCGGTGCCTGGATCATCTTGGCAACGTCGGTCGCGTACTCGGTGGAGCGCGCATCCAGCGGGTTGCTGATGGTGAAACCAACCTGGTTGTTGATCACGATGTGCACGGTACCGCCGGTCTTGAAACCGCGGGTCTGCGACATCTGGAAGGTTTCCATGACCACGCCCTGGCCAGCGAACGCAGCGTCGCCGTGGATCGAGATCGGCACCACCTTGTCGCCAACGGTGTCGTTGCGGCGGTCCTGACGGGCGCGCACCGAACCCTCGACCACCGGCGAAACGATTTCCAGGTGGGACGGGTTGAACGCCATGGCCAGGTGCACTTCGCCACCCGGGGTCATCACGTTCGAGGAGAAGCCCTGGTGATACTTCACGTCACCGGAGCCCAGCTCGTTCATCTTCTTGCCTTCGAACTCGTCGAACAGCTCGCGCGGGTTCTTGCCGAAGGTGTTCACCAGCACGTTCAGGCGGCCACGGTGGGCCATGCCGATCACGACCTCCTTGGCGCCGTAAGAGCCGGAACGCTGGATCATTTCATCCAGCATCGGAATCAGGCTCTCGCCGCCTTCAAGGCCGAAACGCTTGGTGCCCGGGTACTTGGTGCCCAGGTACTTTTCCAGGCCCTCACCGGCGGTTACGCGCTCGAGCAGGTGGGCCTGCACGTCAGCGGAATACTCCGGACGGCCGCGCACGCTTTCCAGCCGCTGCTGGAACCAGCTGCGCTGCTCGGAATCGACGATGTGGGTGAATTCGGCGCCAATGGTGCGACAATATGTCTTCTGGAGTGCATCGAAGATGTCGCGTAGGCTCGCCTCCTCTTTGCCGATGAACAGGTCGCCGGCACGGAAGGTCGTATCAAGATCGGCATTGGTCAAGCCGTAGTGATTGATCGACAGGTCTACGGGCGCAGGGCGCTGCCACAACCCCAACGGGTCGAGCTTGGCAGCCTGATGGCCGCGCATACGATAGGCCTGGATCAGTCGCAGAACTTCAACCTGCTTCTTCTCGTGTTCACTGCTCACGCTCCCGGCGGAAACCGGTTGGGCGCGGCGCTGGTTCTTTGCCAGCAGTACGAAATGGTCGCGGATTGTCGAGTGCGATACATCAGTAGCGGTGCTGCCGTCGGCTGGCAACTTCTGGAAGTAAGTGCGCCACTCTTCTGGCACAGCGTTAGGGTCGTGCAGGTAGAGCTCGTAGAGCTCTTCCACATATGCAGCGTTACCACCTGAAAGGTGGGCGCTATCCCACATGCGCTGCATCACGCTTTCTTGCATGCTTGGTCACCCTCGATTAGGGGACTGATCGGCGAGAGCCACAGCAAACCTGGAAAAGTCCGAAAACAGCGACTGAACCACGCCACCTGGATCCTGCTGATTTTCCGGGTACCAGCCCGGAAAGCCCCTGCTGGTCTCATATCTTCATAGGTAATGAACGCGGGCTTTGTGGGCCCTTGTTCGGGTTTTACCTCAGTGCGGGCTCACCACCCGCACCTCGGCTTACTGCAGGTACAACGCTTTGTATCAGGTGCCGCTTTGCAGCAGCATGTTACGTACGTGACCGATTGCCTTGGTCGGGTTCAGACCTTTCGGGCAAACGTTTACGCAGTTCATGATCCCGCGGCAGCGGAATACGCTGAACGGGTCATCCAGGGACGCCAGGCGCTCCTGAGTCTTGGTATCGCGGCTGTCGGCAAGGAAGCGGTAGGCTTGCAGCAAGGCTGCCGGGCCCAGGAACTTGTCCGGGTTCCACCAGAACGACGGGCAGGAAGTCGAGCAGCAAGCGCACAGGATGCACTCGTACAGGCCGTCCAGCTTGTCACGGTCTTCCGGCGACTGCAGGCGCTCGATGGCCGGGGCCGGAGTGTCGTTCTGCAGGAACGGCTTCACCTTCTCGTACTGCTTGTAGAAGATGCTCATATCGACCACCAGGTCACGAATGACCGGCAGGCCTGGCAGAGGACGCAGAACCAGCTTGCCGCCCTTCACCACCGCCGACAGCGGGGTGATGCAGGCCAGGCCGTTCTTGCCGTTCATGTTCATGCCATCGGAACCGCAAACGCCTTCACGGCAGGAGCGACGGTACGAGAAACCCTCGTCCTTTTCCTTGATCAGTGCCAATACATCCAGCACCATCAGGTCCTTGCCGCCGGTATCGACGTCGAACGACTCCATTTTTGGCGCCGAGTCGGTGTCCGGGTTGTAACGATAAACTTCGACTTTCAACATAGCAGCCACCCTTAGTAAGTCCGGACTTTTGGTTCGAAGGCTGGAACAGTCTTCGGCGCAAAGTTGACGCCGCGCTTGGCAACGCGCTTCTCACCCGGGTAGTACAGGGTGTGGCACAGCCAGTTTTCGTCGTCACGGTCTTCGAAGTCTTCACGGGCGTGAGCGCCGCGGGACTCTTTACGGGCTTCCGCCGCGATGGCGGTAGCTTCGGCAACTTCCAGCAGGTTCTGCAGCTCCAGCGCTTCGATACGCGCGGTGTTGAAGGCCTGGGACTTGTCGTTGATCTTGACGTTGGCGATACGGTCACGCAGACCGGCCAATTGCTCGATACCCTTCTGCATGTATTCGCCAGTACGGAATACACCGAAGTAGTTCTGCATGCAGCTCTGCAGCTCACGCTTCAGGCTGGCAACGTCTTCACCGCTGGTACGCTCGTTGAGCTTGTTCAGGCGGTTCAGGGCAACATCGACGTCGGTGTCGCTGGCGTCGCGGTATTCCACGCCTTCGCTCAGCGCCTTCTCCAGGTGCAGGCCGGCAGCACGGCCGAACACCACCAGGTCGAGCAGCGAGTTGCCGCCCAGGCGGTTGGCACCGTGAACCGATACGCACGCCACTTCACCTACGGCGAACAGGCCCGGGATGATGTGATCCTGGCCGTCGGCGTCCATGGTGATGGCCTGGCCATGAATGTTGGTGGCAACGCCGCCCATCATGTAGTGGCAGGTCGGCACGACCGGCACCGGTGCGACCACAGGGTCAACGTGGGCGAAGGTCTTGGACAGCTCGCAGATACCTGGCAGGCGGCTGTGCAGCACTTCCTCGCCCAGGTGGTCCAGCTTCAGCAGTACGTGGTCCTTGTTCGGGCCCACGCCGTTGCCGGCGATGATTTCCTTGACCATGGAACGGGCAACCACGTCGCGGCCGGCCAGGTCTTTGGCGTTCGGCGCGTAACGCTCCATGAAGCGCTCGCCGTGGGCGTTGATCAGGTAGCCACCTTCACCGCGGCAACCCTCGGTGACCAGTACACCGGCGCCGGCGATACCGGTCGGGTGGAACTGCCACATTTCGATGTCCTGCACCGGCACGCCTGCACGCAGGGCCATGCCGATACCGTCACCGGTGTTGATCAGGGCGTTGGTGGTGGACGCATAGATACGGCCCGCACCGCCAGTGGCCAGCACGGTTGCCTTGGACTTGATGTACAGGGTTTCGCCAGTTTCGATGCAGATGGCGATCACACCCACGAATGCGCCGTCCTGGTTTTTCACCAGGTCAACTGCATAGTACTCGTTGAGGAATGTGGTACCCGCTTTCAGGTTGCCCTGGTACAGGGTGTGCAGCAGCGCGTGACCGGTACGGTCGGAAGCGGCACAGGTACGGGCGGCCTGGCCACCTTTACCGAAGTCCTTGGATTGACCACCGAACGGGCGCTGGTAGATGCGACCGGTTTCGGTGCGCGAGAACGGCAGACCCATGTGGTCCAGTTCGAAGACCGCAGCCGGGCCTTCCTGACACATGTATTCGATAGCGTCCTGGTCACCGATGTAGTCGGAACCCTTGACGGTATCGTACATGTGCCAGCGCCAGTCGTCGTTCGGGTCGGCCGAAGCGATGGCGCAGGTGATGCCGCCCTGGGCGGATACGGTGTGCGAACGGGTCGGGAAGACCTTGGTGACTACGGCAGTCTTGTGGCCGCCTTGAGCCAGTTGCAGCGCTGCGCGCATGCCGGCGCCGCCGCCACCGATGATGATGGCGTCGAAGGAAATGGTTGGAATGCTAGCCATGGATCAGATACCCCAGAGAATCTGCACACCCCAGACGAAGTAAGCGAACATCGCAACGCCGCATACCGCCTGGAACAGGAAACGAATCGCAGTTGCCGACTTGCCGAACGACATAGGCGTCAGGTAGTCGGTTGCAATGGTCCACATGCCGACCCAGGCGTGAGCGCCCAGGGCAACGAGGGCCAGCAGACTGAAGATCCGCATCGCGTTGTTGGAGAACAGACCATGCCACTGGGTGTAGTCGATGCCTGGGTGGGCGACCACGTAGCCGATCAGGAAGAGGAAGTAAGCCGCGAGAACGACCGCAGAAACGCGCTGCGCCATCCAGTCATAGAGGCCCGAACGCGACAGGTTCGTGACATTGGTTACCATACCCAAACTCCCACCAGAACGATCAGCACCACGGAGATGACGATCACGATTTTCGAGCCCAGCTTGCCGCCTTCCAGCGTCTCACCGATACCCATGTCCATGATCAGGTGACGAACACCTGCCACGAGGTGATAAAGCAGGGCGGACAGCAGACCCCAGGTCACGAACTTGGCCAGCGGGCTGGTCAGACACGCCTTCACCTCACCGAAGCCTTCCTCGGAACCCAGCGACTTGCCCAGTGCATAAAGCATGATGGCAAGGCCGATGAACAGGATGACGCCGGAGATACGGTGCAGGATGGACGTGTACGCAGTGACAGGGAGCTTGATGGTCCTTAGGTCTAGGTTTACAGGTCGTTGGCTTTTCACGGCTTTTTTCACACTGAAGAGCCCCTAGCGAATCAGGGCAAAGTTGTTGGTAAGTGTACTGGTCAGGTACCCACCACCCAGGGAACGGCGACCCCCAGCAGTTCGGGCTTGCAAGCCCCTGGCGGTCGGGTGCCGAGTATAGACAGTTAGGCTGCTTATGACAACGTGACGGGGTAGCCCAAATAGCGCATTGCCTTTAATGAACAAAAGGCGTAAATGGGCGAGAATTTCGGGAAAAATCAGGCTTGAATGCCTGATTCAACAAGCCTTTAGGCAAATTGACATCTGAATTTATCCCTCTATAGTGGTGCGGGCCCTGCGTGGGGGGTCTGTCTGATGATTTCAAGCATTAATAGGAGGCCACATGGCTGACAAAAAAGCGCAGTTGGTCATCGAGGGCGCTGCCCCCGTCGAGCTGCCCATTTTAACCGGCACCGTTGGTCCTGATGTAATCGACGTCCGCGGGTTAGGGGCCACTGGTCACTTCACCTTCGACCCAGGTTTCATGGCGACTGCCTCGTGCGAGTCGAAGATCACCTATATTGACGGCGACAAAGGTATCCTGCTGCACCGCGGCTACCCGATCGAGCAACTCGCCGAACAGTCCGACTACCTCGAAACCTGCTACCTGCTGCTCAATGGCGAACTGCCGAATGCCGAGCAGAAGGCCCAGTTCGTCAGCACCGTCAAGAACCACACCATGGTTCACGAGCAGCTGAAGTCCTTCTTCAACGGCTTCCGTCGCGACGCTCACCCGATGGCGGTGATGTGCGGCGTAGTCGGCGCCCTGTCGGCGTTCTATCACGACTCCCTGGACATCAATAACCCGCAACACCGCGAAATTTCCGCGGTGCGCCTGGTCGCCAAGATGCCGACCCTGGCTGCGATGGTTTACAAGTACTCCATGGGCCAGCCGATGATGTACCCGCGCAACGACCTGTCGTACGCGGAAAACTTCCTGCACATGATGTTCAACACCCCGTGCGAGATCAAACCGATCAGCCCGGTGCTGGCCAAGGCAATGGACCGGATCTTCATCCTCCATGCCGACCACGAGCAGAACGCCTCCACCTCCACCGTTCGCCTGGCAGGCTCGTCGGGTGCCAACCCGTTCGCTTGCATCGCCGCCGGTATCGCCGCACTGTGGGGCCCGGCCCACGGCGGTGCGAACGAAGCCGTACTGACCATGCTGGATGAAATCGGCGATGTCTCGAACATCGACAAATTCATCGCCAAGGCCAAGGACAAGAACGACCCGTTCAAGCTGATGGGCTTCGGTCACCGCGTGTACAAGAACCGCGACCCGCGCGCCACCGTGATGAAGCAGACCTGCGACGAAGTCCTGCGCGAGCTGGGCATCAAGAACGACCCGCAGCTGGAACTGGCCATGCGCCTGGAAGAGATCGCCCTGACCGATCCTTACTTCATCGAGCGCTCGCTGTACCCGAACGTCGACTTCTACTCGGGGATCATCCTCAAGGCGATCGGCATTCCGACCAGCATGTTCACCGTGATCTTCGCCCTGGCACGTACCGTGGGCTGGATCTCGCACTGGAAAGAAATGCTCTCCAGCCCGTACAAGATCGGCCGTCCGCGCCAGCTGTACACCGGCGAGCAGAAGCGCGACATCGTTGCTCTGAAAGACCGCAAGTAAGCTGCAGTAGCCGAACGCAAGAAGGCTGCCCTCGGGCAGCCTTTTTTATTTGTCCTGTGCCGGCCTCTTCGCGGGCTTGCCCGCTCCCACAGGTACTGCACAGATCTCGAGGGCTGCGCTGTACCTGTGGGAGCGGGCAAGCCCGCGAAGAGGCCGGCACAGACACCACAAAACCTCAGTTTTTCTCCGCCCGCTCGCGCAGCCCTTTCAGGGTATTGAACGGCGCATCCACCACGAACTTGTTGGCCACCATCGCCGGCACGCTACCACCTGGCTCGGTGTGCACCTGGTAGGTCACTTCAGTGCTGTCACCCTTGGGCACCAGCTTCCAGAAGCCTTCGACTTTTGCCACCCGAACAAAACCCTTCTCTTCCGGCAGGTAAGTCGGCTCTTCTTTCAGGTTACGGGTCAGGCTGCCATCCGCCTCCTTGACGGTCGTAATGTGCAGCACGGAATCACGCGGCGTCACCGGCCATGGCGTATTGAACTGGGTATAGGTCCAGCTCTGGTCACCTTCGTGCTTGAGCAGCTTCTGCGACTTGCATTCGTGAATCCAGGCACAGGCCCCGGACACGTCCTCCTGCAGCGCCTCGACCTTGGCCAGCGGCGCCTTGATCACGGTCACACCGCGATAGGCCTTGTACTTGGACCCGGCCACCTCACTGAGGGACACCTTGATGCCCTCCTCGTCCTTGGCCACTTGCCAGTTTTCAGCCCAGGCCACAGGCGACAGCAGAACACCCACACCACACAGCAGTGCAATACGCTTGAACGATCTCATCATGTTTATCCTTGTTGTCGAAGATCCAGCCTGTCACGCCGCCGTCATCTGCTCCCACCAGCCAAGAATCCTGATTGCCTCGTCACGATCACTGCCGCACACTTCGACATCTGCCTTGAAACCACCGCACACCGCCGGCCGCTCAGGCTTGCCGAACAGGTCGCAAAGGTTGGCGGCAGTCAGGTGCAGACAGCGCTCACCCGCCGGCTTGCCATTGGGCATTCGCGGCATCGCAGAGGTGATGGACGGGGCGATGCAGCAGGCACCACAGCCCTCACGGCATTGCATGGCTATTCACCTAAATCAGGACTCCCTGGAACAAAACGGGACGAACGTCCCTGGATAGTAACCGCTCAAACAGTCGTTTGAAATTGCTGTCACGATGAAATCTGCTGTGACCCGGCAGTCAGTTCCCGCCTATTGGCGATACTCAAAATCGATGGCAGCGCCCTCCACGTCATGACGGCTGTCATTGCGCAGTTGCAGCTGCATTTCGTTGTTGATCAGCCGGCCATTGAGCTGGAACGGACTGTCATTGGTCTCTGGCTTTTCTGTGAACATGGGCGGCAACAAAGGTTTGCGCCGCTGGATTGGCGAAGGCGTGCCCACATCCGGCTCAAGTTTGTCGACCATATCAACGGGCAGGCTGAGGTCCAGCTTTGTCTTGGGCAAGGGCTTGGCAACCGCTTTGCTGACCGGCTTGTGTGCAGGCTTGGCTGTCGCCTTTTTTGACACTTGCTTACCCTGAGCTGCCTGAGCCTGGCTTGCCGGTTGCGCAGCCAGGGCAGGGACGACCGGGCAGCAGAACGGCAGAAGGCACACGATCAGAACAAAGCAGCGCGAAGCGTTCATGGCAAATGGACAGACTGGCAGGAAAAATGCCTATGCTCCCTGTTCCACAGGCGGCTTGCAAGCCTTACAACAGCGTGACCGCAGTCTCCCTGCACAACTGCTGCGCCAGCAAACCGAGCGTAATCACAGCCCGCTCGGCCTCTTTATTCCAAGGTATGCCGCAATTGAGTCGGACACAGTGGTTGAACTGCTCTGTGTTACTGAATATCAGGCCTGGTGCAATGCTGATGCCCTGCTCCAGCGCGCGCACATGCAGCTCCTGGGTATTGACCCGACCGGGCAAGCTCACCCAGAGGATGAAGCCGCCTGTCGGCCGGGTCATCTGGGTACCCTCGGGGAAGTGCTGCTGCACTGCCAGCTGATAGGCACTGAGGTTCTTGCGATATTCCTGGCGTATGTAGCGCAGATGCCGGTCGTAGCCGCCATTTTCCAGGTAGGCTGCCACGCCCATCTGCGTCACGCTACAGGCCGAGTGGGTGGTAAACGTCTGCAGGCGCTGAATCTCGTCCTGGTAACGCCCGGCGATCATCCAGCCCACCCGCACGCCAGGGGACAGGGTCTTGGAGAAGCTCGAGCAGTAGATCACCCGGTCCAGCCGGTCGAACGCCTTCAGCGCCTTGGTCTTGCCCTGCTCGAACATCAGCTCACCGTAGATGTCATCCTCGATGATCTGGATATCGAAGTCCGAGGCCAGGCGCAGCAATTGCTTTTGCCGCTCTTCGGGAACGGTGCCGCCCAGCGGGTTGCTCAAGCGCGCAGTGAGCACCAGCGCCTTGATCGACCATTGGTTAGCCGCCAGTTGCAAGGCTTCGAGGCTGATACCGGTGGACGGGTCACTGGGGATTTCGATCACCTTCAAACCCAGCAGGTCAGCCAGCTGCAGCAAGCCGTAATAGGTCGGTGACTCGGCAGCGATCAGGTCACCTGGGCGGGTCAGCACCCGCAGCGACATCTGCAGGGCATCGACACACCCATGGGTCACGATCACTTCGCGCGGATCAACCAGCACGCCGGCATCGCGCATGCGTATGGCGATCTGTCGGCGCAGCGGCTCGAAACCGGGGCTGAACATGTAACTGAAGGCGCGCGGGCTATGGAAGCGCGTCACCTTGGCGATTTGCTGATGCAGGGCGCGCACTGGCAGGTAGTCGACATGCGGCACAGCAGCACCAAACGGGAACACACCATCGCGGCGCGCCTCAGTCAGCACCTGCTGGATGATGCTGGCGCGCGTGACCAGGCCCGGGCGCTCCACCCGAGCGATGTCCGGTGTTTGCGCGGTCAAGGCAGGGGTCTGGTGCACGTAATAGCCAGACTGCGGCCGCGCCCGGATAAGCCCTTGGTCCTCGAGATTGGCATAGGCCTGCAACACCGTAGCATGGCTCACATTGAGCTGGGCGCTCATCTTGCGCACGGAGGGTACCCGCTCGCCTGGCTGGTAGACACCGCGACGGATATCGTCGGCCAGTTGCTGGGCGATACGCTGGTACAGCAGCAGGTTGGTCATGTCGACATGCTCGTTGTTCTTGTACGGGGCACTGACGGTAGAGGATACCGTAACAGTTGCAAAGTGTACTGGGACAGATTGCAACGTAGTCGACAATACAACAGCGTGACAGCTATCGAAACGATTAAACCGACATAAAACGGGCCGCAAAGCGGCCCATTTCTACAAGACTCAGCGCGCCGGTGCGAGCCGCCCCTTGTCATCGGAGAATACGATCTCCACCCGACGGTTCTGCGCCCTGCCCCGCTCCGAAGCATTGGCCTCGATCGGGTACTGGTCGCCATAGCCTTCAACCTGCAGGCGCTTTTCGTCGATGCCCAGGTCCACAAGCATGTCGGCCACGGACTGCGCCCGGTCGCGCGACAGCTTGAGATTCTCCTCGCCCGCGCCAGTACTGTCGGTATAGCCCTCGATACGCACTACCCGGCGCGGGTTGAGCTGCAGGAACTGCACCAGCTTGAGCACAGTCCGGCTGGCCGAGTTCTTCAGGTCGGCACTACCGGTATCGAACAGCACATCACCCAAGGTCATCACCAAGCCACGGTCGGCCTGCTCCGAAGCCAACGCGGCAATCTGCGACTCGACCCACTTGCCCTGCTGCTGCACGCTGGCCAGTTTGGCCTCACGCAAGGCCAGCTGCAGGCGCTGGCGCTCCAGGTCGAGCTTGGCCTGGCGCTCCTGGTTCAGCGCAAGCTTGGCATGCTCGCGGGCAATCTCGCTGTAGCGCTGGCTAAGGTAAGCATAATGCCGCACATCGGAACCGGTGCCGATGTAACTGGACAGGCGCTCGGCGCGAGCCAGCGACTCACCCGCCCGAATCACGTCACGCGGCGCGCTGCGCAGCACATCGGAATCATCTTTGACCCCCTGGAAGGCGACGGTGGCCTCATCCAGCGCGGCACTGCTGCGCTGGCTGGCGCAACCTTGCAAACCTGCCGTCAGTGCCAACAATGCCAGTGCCGCCAAAGGCGTACGACGGATCATGGCTGCACCTCCAGTTGCTTGCGCAAGCGCTTGACCCGCGACTGCAGCACCTGCAGCTGCTCTTCGCTCTTCTGGTTCAGCACCTGGGCCTCGGCCAGGCGCGCATCCAGCTCGGCTTGCTCAGCGCGCATGCGCGCATCGCGGTAGTCCTGGGTAAGCATGTTGGCCTTGGCGCGGGCCAGCTTGTCTTCAGCCAGTTTCAGCGTTTCGACCTGCTCAGTGGCGCCGACGGCCTTGGCCTGGTCCAGTGCCTGTTCGGAAATGCGCATCTGCTCGTCAGGGGCCGGATCATTGGCGCAGCCAGCCAGGCCGAGCACGGCCAGGGCAAGGATTAGTGGTTGGGTTCTCACGCAATCTTCCTAGTGTTTGGGGGCGTCCGCCGGTACCTGCAACTGCGCTTTCCAGCGCTCGACATTACGTTGCAGCACAGCTTCGGATGCACCAGAGATCGGCAATTCTGTCAGTTTTTTTGCCAATTGCCCACGCAACCAGCTGTCATTGCACGCCGAGTTGTGCGACAGCGCCAGGTAAAGGCCCGGCCTGTCCACCGGCAAGCCGCGGGCTATCAGGTCATTGCTCATGCCCAGGCTCTGGGCCATGGCCATACCGGAGTAACGGCCAGCCAGCACATAGTCGACCTGGCCGAGTACCAGTTTCTGGAACGCCTGGGTCAGGTTCTGCGCCGGCACCAGCTTGAGCTGGGCTCTGGCGAACGCGGTAAAGGCCGGGGTCAGACGCGCACGCTCGGACAAACTGCCCTGGTACCTGGCCAGATCGGCCGGGCCATCAAAGGTCACCGCTGCATCATGGCGGGTCCACACCAGGTACTCATTGAGCTGCAACGGCGGATGGATGTAGTCCAGCGCGGTCAGTTGCTCCACCTCCAAAGGGGTGTCGAGCAGCAGGTCCATGCGCCCACTGCGCACCTCTTCCAGCGCCTGATCACGGCGACCGGCACTCAGCACCTCGACCTTCACACCCAGTTCGCCAGCCACCTGGCGCAACAGGTCGACGTTGGCGCCAATCAGGTGCCCGGGGTCTTTCGGGTCTTGCCACGAATAGGGCGGCGCATCTGGGCTACCGGTCGCCACCAGGCGCTCGCATTTGCCTGCTGCCATAGCCAGTGATGGTAGCAACAGCGCCACGCACGCCAGCACCCTGCCCGTTCCGCGCAACGTCATGCCTTACTCCTCAACCCATAAAAAAACCCGACCCTCAAAGCGAGGGCCGGGTTCTTTATAAGTGAAGCAGGCGGATCAGACCAGCTTTTCCAGCTCCGGAACCGCTTCGAACAGGTCAGCGACCAGGCCGTAGTCGGCCACCTGGAAGATCGGCGCTTCTTCGTCCTTGTTGATCGCCACGATCACTTTGGAGTCTTTCATGCCGGCCAGGTGCTGGATCGCGCCGGAGATACCGACGGCAATGTACAGCTGTGGCGCAACGATCTTGCCGGTCTGGCCGACCTGCATGTCGTTCGGCACGAAGCCTGCGTCGACTGCGGCGCGCGAAGCACCGACAGCGGCGCCGAGCTTGTCGGCCAGGCTGTACAGGTGTTTGAAGTTGTCACCGTTGCCCATGCCACGGCCGCCGGAAACGACGATCTTGGCAGCGGTCAGCTCTGGGCGGTCGGACTTGGCCAGCTCTTCGCCAACGAAAGCCGAAATACCGGCGTTGTGCGCAGCCCCAACAGCCTCGACGGCAGCCGAACCACCTTCGGCGGCCACGGCGTCGAAGCCGGTGGTACGCACGGTGATCACCTTGATGGCCGCGCTCGATTGCACGGTGGCAATGGCGTTACCCGCGTAGATCGGGCGCTTGAAGGTGTCGGCGGACTCGACCGAGATGATCTCGGAGATCTGGTCCACGTCCAGCAGCGCGGCAACGCGCGGCAGGATGTTCTTGCCATTGGTGGTAGCCGGGGCCAGCACGTGGCTGTAACCCTTGGCCAGCTCGACGATCAGCGGCGCGACGTTTTCCGGCAGGACGTGGGCGTAGGCGGCGTTATCAGCCACCAGCACCTTGGCAACACCAGAGATTTTGGCAGCGGCTTCAGCAACGCCGCCGACGTCCTGGCCTGCGACCAGCACGTGCACATCACCACCGATCTTGGCGGCTGCGGCGACAGTGTTCAGGGTGGCCGGGGCTACGGCACCGTTCTCGTATTCAGCGACAACCAGGATAGTCATTTAGATTACCTTCGCTTCGTTCTTCAGCTTCTCGACCAGTTCGGCCACCGACTTGACCTTGATACCCGCGCTGCGGGCAGCAGGCGCTTCGACTTTCAGGGTCTTGTTGGTGGAGGCGAGGGAAACGCCCAGTGCGTCTGGAGTAACAGTCTCCAGCGGCTTCTTCTTGGCCTTCATGATGTTCGGCAGCGACGCGTAGCGTGGCTCGTTCAGGCGCAGGTCGGTGGTGACGATCGCGGGCAGGTTCAGCGCAACGGTCTGCAGGCCGCCATCGATTTCACGGGTGACATTCAGCTTGTCGCCAGCAACTTCGACCTTGGAAGCGAAGGTACCCTGGGCGAAGCCAGTCAGCGCGGCCAGCATCTGGCCGGTCTGGTTGTTGTCACTGTCGATGGCCTGCTTGCCGAGGATGACCAGCTGCGGCTGCTCCTTGTCGACAACGGCCTTCAGCGCCTTGGCCACGGCCAGGGAGTTCAGTTCGTCAGCGGCTTCTACCAGGATGGCACGGTCGGCACCCAGGGCCAGGGCAGTACGCAGTTGCTCCTGAGCGGTGGTCGGGCCGACGGAAACCACGACGATCTCGGTCGCAACGCCTTTTTCCTTCAGGCGTACGGCTTCTTCCACGGCGATTTCGCAGAAGGGGTTCATGGACATCTTGACGTTAGCAAGGTCGACGCCGGAGTTGTCCGCTTTGACGCGAACCTTGACGTTGTAGTCGACCACTCGTTTGACAGCTACAAGAACCTTCATGGATTCCTCGTTACTCTCCGGTGAATAGATAGTCGCCTGGGGCAGAGCCCAGCGATGCGCGTGGGTACAAGGGCACCTCTAAAAACGTATCGGGAGGCAGCATCTTCACAGTGACCAAACAGTCTTGTTCGGACTCTTGCGACAAATCCTCACGGGTCATTTCCTGTCGTGGCGTGTAAACTCCACTACAAACCGGCCTAAGCCCGCAAAACCCTGCTCCACACCTGGTCTTTAGAGGTGTACCTGCGCCCGGCTGCAAGCCTACGGCGAACGTAAAACCGCTCGTATCTTGACCGTAACACCCATTCCGGTCAATACGGCAAATCGGTCACCCTCCAGCCGCGTTCCTGTGATTTTACTGGCCTGCGGCAAATTCAAACAAACGTTTGTATTGGACCCGCCAAGTGGTGTAGATATAATGCGCGGCCAAGACAAAACGGTGTAGTCCGTCATTTGCCCAGCTACAGTTCCGCCGTTGCGTAGAACCGCTGCGAATGCCCCGCACCCATAAGACAAAGCAACAGCACGAGCCTTGATGAGTAGGAGAGAACCAGTGGAACGCGAATACATGGAATTCGACGTGGTCATCGTCGGCGCCGGCCCGGCGGGCCTGTCCGCCGCCTGCCGCCTGAAGCAGAAGGCCGCCGAAGCCGGTAGCGAAATCAGCGTCTGCGTGGTGGAGAAAGGCTCTGAAGTCGGCGCCCACATCCTCTCTGGCGCAGTGTTCGAGCCCCGCGCCCTGAACGAGCTGTTCCCCGACTGGAAAGCGCTCGGCGCACCGCTGAACACCGAAGTGAAGCGCGACGACATCTACGTGCTCAAGGATGCCGGCAGCGCGACCAAGGTGCCTGACCTGTTCGTGCCCAAGACCATGCACAACCATGGTAACTACATCATCTCGCTAGGCAACCTGTGCCGCTGGCTGGCCCAGCAGGCCGAGAACCTCGGTGTGGAGATCTACCCGGGCTTCGCCGCTCAGGAAGCGCTGTTCGACGACAACGGCGTGGTCCGCGGCATCGTCACCGGCGACCTCGGTGTCGACCGTGAAGGCAACCCCAAGGACGGCCTGTACACCCCGGGCATGGAACTGCGTGCCAAGTACACCCTGTTCGCCGAAGGCTGCCGTGGCCATATTGGCAAGCAGCTGATCAAGCGCTTCAACCTCGACAGCGAGTCCGACGTCCAGCACTACGGCATCGGCCTGAAGGAAATCTGGGAAATCGACCCGGCCAAGCACGAACAGGGCCTGGTGGTGCACACCGCCGGCTGGCCGCTGGACGTGGTGGCCAAGGAAAACACCGGTGGCTCGTTCCTTTATCACCTGGAAAACAACCAGGTGGTGGTCGGCCTGATCGTCGACCTGTCCTACGCCAACCCCTACCTGTCGCCGTTCGACGAATTCCAGCGCCTCAAGCACCACCCGGTGATCAGCCAGTACCTCGAAGGCGGCAAGCGCATCAGCTACGGCGCCCGCGCCTTGGCCAAGGGCGGCATCAACTCGCTGCCGAAAATGGTCTTCAATGGTGGCGCGCTGATCGGTTGCGACCTGGGCACCATGAACGTGGCCAAGATCAAGGGCAGCCATACCGCGATGAAGTCCGGCATGCTCGCCGCCGAAGCAGTGGCCGACGCATTGATCGCCGGTAGCGAAGGCGGCGATCAATTGAACAGCTATGTCAGCGCCTTCAAGGCCAGCTGGCTGTACGAAGAACTGTTCGCCAGCCGCAACTTCGGCCCGGCCATGCACAAGTTCGGCCCGCTGCTGGGTGCGGCGTTCAACTATGTCGACCAGAACTGGTTCGGTGGCAAGCTGCCGTTCACCCTGCACGACACCAAGCCGGACTATGCCTGCCTCAAGCTGGCCGCCGACTCGAAAAAGATCGACTACCCGAAACCGGACGGCAAGCTCAGCTTCGACAAGCTCAGCTCGGTATTCCTCTCCAGCACCAACCACGAAGAGGAGCAACCCTGCCACCTGAAGCTGACCGATCCGAGCATACCGATCGCCAGCAACCTGCCGCTGTACGACGAGCCTGCCCAGCGCTACTGCCCGGCAGGCGTGTACGAAGTGGTCACCCAGGAAGACGGCAACAAGCGTTTCCAGATCAACGCGCAGAACTGCGTGCACTGCAAGACCTGCGACATCAAGGACCCGGCCCAGAACATCACCTGGGTCACCCCTGAAGGCGCTGGCGGGCCGAACTACCCGAACATGTAAGTAAGGCCCCTGCCCTTGCGGCAACAAAAAGCCCCCGGTTCTCATGAGCCGGGGGCTTTTTGTTGGCTGCCATTATCAGGCAGTACGCACTTCCTCAAAGAGTTCTGGATGGCGATCCAGCAGCTTGAGCAGTTTCACCAACGCCACTGGCGGGGTGGTCTTGCCGTTTTCATAACGGGAGAACGCATTGACCCCACCACCGAAGATTTCCCCCGCTTCACGCTGGTCGAGGTCGAACTTTCTGCGTATGGAGGCAATAAAGGAAGGATCCACAACATTTGCGTTGACCTGGCGCTCGAATGCCGTCATCAAGTGACTGACGCGCATGGCTTCATCATGACTCAGTACGCATTCACCACATGCAGAGCAGTAATCGCCACTTACCTCCGGGATCACTGTCATCTCGCCTTTGTAGCTATAGGGCATGCCCTGAATGTCAGGTGCAAGCTCCGAGCCGCCGCATATTGGACATCTCATGGTTACAACTCCTTGAAAGACACGATGAGCACGTCGTCTACCACGGACAATTTCAAATAAACGTACCCAATTGCTGTAAGCGGGCGATACACATCCTGCCAAACCTGGTGGTCAATATGGCTGGTCATGCTCTTGTAGAAATCAGTGCGCTTTAAGCTGGTGATCACCTCAAGCATGCCCGGAAAATCCATTCCCAGCGCCTTGGCGCCTTTCAATGCAGCACCCGTAGGACGGATTCGCCTTGCCGCAGCCAGGGCTTTTACCCGCTCCAGCGGGCAATGAGGCATTCTCTTTTCCATGAGAAATTAACCTTCCAGGTTAAATTTGGCTAATAGGTTATTCCAATAGCCCCCACCTGGAAGTCTGCCCCAATGCCCCGCAGCCGTTACCGGCTCATTTGTCGCCGCACATGACCGGCATCGGCTCCGCCGCAAACACCAATGGCTCACGGCGCCCGAAATACAAGGCTGTCAGCAGCCCCACCGCGCCCATGATCAGACAAAACCCGACACACACCCACGGGCTCCACGGCATCAGCGCAATCAGTGCCAGCGGCGTGGTACTGGCCCACAATGCGTAGGCCACGTTGTAGGTGAAGGAAATGCCCGATACGCGGATCTGCGCCGGGAACAGCCCCACCATCACCGAGGGCACCACCCCCACCACGCCGCAGCTCAACCCCGCCAGCGCATAGGCCAGCCAGGTCATGCCCCACTGCCCCACCAGGCTGGCGTACAACGCGCCGATACCCAGCGGCAGCAACAGGCTATACAGCATCAGCGCGCGCCAGGCACCCACACGGTCGACCAGCAGCCCGGCCAGCACGCAGCCAATGTTGAGGAAGACGATGCCCACGCTGCTCAGCGCGAAGGTGTGCCCGGCACTCATGCCGAAACGCTGCTGCATCACCGTCGGCGTGATCACCACCAGCACCACCACCGCCGAGGTCAGCACACAGGTCAGCAACGCGGCAGGGATCAACGCCCGGCGGTGCTCGCCCAGCACTCGCCGCAGCGGAAACGTCACAGGTTGCTCCTGGCGCGCGCGCAAGGCGAGGAACACCGGTGTTTCACTGAGCCAGCGGCGCAGCCACACACCAATCACACCGAACACCCCACCCAACAGGAACGGGTAGCGCCAGGCGTAATCGAGGATTTCCTGCGGAGTGAACAGTTGCGCCAGCAAGGTTGCGGTCAGCGCCCCCAGCAGGTAGCCGAAGGTCAGCCCGGCCTGCAGAAAGCCCAGGGCATAGCCGCGCCGCCCGTTTGGCGCGTGCTCGGCAACGAACGTCCAGGCGCTTGGCACTTCACCGCCTACGGCAGCCCCCTGGAGGATACGCAAGGCCAACAGGATCAGCGGGGCGGCATAGCCGATGTCGGCATAGGTCGGCATCACACCGATCAGCAGACACGGCAGGGCCATCATCAGGATGCTCAGGCTGAATACCTGCTTGCGCCCCAGATGGTCGGCGAAGTGCGCCATCAGGATGCCGCCCAGCGGCCGCGCCAGATAGCCGGTGACGAAGATTCCGAAGCTTTGCAGCAGGCGCAGCCATTCGGGCATCTCGGGCGGGAAGAACAGCTGGCTGAGGGTCAGCGCGAAGAACACGAAAATGATGAAGTCGTAGATTTCCAGCGCGCCGCCCAGCGCCGCCAGGCCCAGGGTCCGATGGTCGCCACGGCTGAACCGGGGCGGGCGAGCGGTATCGATGGCAGTCATGGCAGGGTCCGCAGATCGGCAAAGGGCAAGAGCATAACAAATAGCTGCCCGATTGCCCCACCGGCAGCACCGCTAGCGGTTGAACACCGTATGCGCGAAGTTGGCTCGCGGCCGTGGCCGCGCGGTACTGGCTGGCAGCGTGCCCGGCAGCGGTAGCTTGCCGACCACCATCGGGGCGTCGATGATTGCCATGAACGTCTCCAGCGCCTCGTTATCGGGCGCCTGAGGCAGGCTCAGGCTGACCGCCTGGCGCTCGGTCTGCGGTACTGCTGGCACTTTCAACTGGCTGGAATGGTAAAGCAGGGCATGCTGGATTTGTGTGCTGACGCGGCAGAAGCGTTCCAGATCTACGCCACAATGGCTGGCCAACTCGATATTGCCCAGCAACAGGTGAAAGGGCTGCAAGGCGCACTGCACCAGGCGCTGCAGTTCCTCGAAGCTATCCACGGGGGCTATCCGGTAATAGCCCAGGCCATTGAGCAACCGCTCCAGTTGCAGGCGCTGGCACGGGTGTGCATCGGCGATGAGGATGCGCAGGGTCTTGTTTGCCATGGTCGGACCTGGGCCATTAGGTAATGGGCACGCTCCATGACCATACTGCGCCGGTAACGGCTATTGCCAGGGCCATGCCTGGCAGCGGTCTTCTTTGATAGAAGTCGGGAAAGCCGCATAAATCAAGTGATTGACTGACGGAATTTGCATTTGCCTTTAACCTGGCAATCAGGATTCCCATTGCCGCATGCGCACCCGGCAGTGCTTCATGGCATTGACGATGTGCTTTTCCACCAGGCTGCGCGAGATGCCCAGCCGATCGGCGATCTGCTGATGGGACAGCCCCTCGATTTTACGCAACAGAAAACTGTCACGGCAGGGCCTGCTCAACTCATCAAGGGCCTTTTGCATCAGTGCCAGGCGCTGGTCCAACTGCAGGTCATGCTGCAATTCAGAGCTATGCAGCCGACTATCGGCATCCAGGGCATCGAGCGGCTCGGCCTGGCGCACCAACTGACGCCGGTGCCGATCGACAACCAGGTTCAGCGCGGTGCGATACAAGAACGCACGCGGATGCTCGATCTGTTCGCTGCCGGTACGCTCCAGGACCCGCAGATAAGCATCGTGAGCGACGTCCTCCGCCGCCTGACGGCTACCCAAGCGTGCAGACAGAAAGCTCACCAGTTCACGATAGTAATGTTCCACGAGGGTACCTGAGGGCGTCCTGCCGGCCCTTGATCAGCAGCTTGGGGACTGAGTGATATCAGTGTGGAATACTACAAATTATAATTATTCTCAGCAACACACCGGCGCGTACTATCCTGGCTAAATCTGCCTTGCCAGCCTTCGTCTAACTGTGACCTCCCTGCGCACCGTGATTGGCTGCGCGTGGCCTTTATCCCTGGCTGGAAGTCCGCATGAGACGCTCAACCCACACTCGCCGTCGCCTCCTCCTCGGCGGCCTGGGCCTGCTTGGCCTTGGCAGCCTGCTGGCCTGGACATCCCTGCCGTTCGGCGCGCAGCCGGTCAGTACCGTTGCCGTCACCCGCGCCGACATCGAGAGCAGCGTAACAGCGCTGGGCACGCTGCAGCCGCGGCGCTACGTCGACGTCGGTGCACAAGCCTCCGGGCAGATCCGCAACCTGCACGTCGAGGTCGGTGATCAAGTCCACAAAGGGCAGTTGCTGGTCGAGATCGACCCCTCCACGCAGCAGGCCAAGCTCGATGCCGGGCGCTTCTCGATCGATAATCTCAAGGCGCAGCTGGCAGAGCAGCGCGCCCAGCTCAAACTCGCCCAACAGCAGCTCAAGCGCCAGCGCGACCTGGCAGCGGTCGGCGCCACACGCGAAGAAGACCTGCAAACGGCCGAAGCCCAGCTCAACGTGACCCAGGCACGCATCGACATGTACCAGGCACAGATCCGCCAGGCCAACGCCAGCTTGCGCAGCGACGAAGCCGAACTGGGCTACACACGCATCTTCGCCCCTATGGACGGCACGGTAGTGGCAGTGGATGCCCGTGAAGGCCAGACCCTCAACGCCCAGCAACAAACGCCGCTGATCCTGCGCATCGCCAAGCTGTCCCCCATGACCGTCTGGGCCCAGGTCTCGGAGGCCGATATCGGCAAGATCCAGCCTGGCATGACCGCCTACTTCACCACCTTGGCCGGCGGCAAGCGCCGCTGGACCAGCACCGTGCGCCAGGTGCTGCCCATTCCGCCCAAGCCACTGGACCAGACCAGCCAGGGCGGCGGCAGCCCAGCCAGCGCCACCGCCGGCGCCACCGGCAGCCAAGTCGTGCAATACACCGTGCTGCTGGACGTGGACAACCCCGATGGCGCCCTCATGGCAGAGATGACCACCCAGGTGTTTTTCGTCGTCGGCCAGGCCAGCCAGGTGCTTAGTGCCCCGTTGGCCGCACTGGACGATAGCGACAGCGAAGGACTACGCCTGGCCCAGGTTTTCGGCCGCGACGGCAAGGTCGAACAGCGCAAGGTGCGCACCGGTCTGAGCGACCGCTTGCGGGTGCAGATCCTCGATGGCCTCAGTGAAGGTGATCGACTGGTTATCGGCGCTCCTGCCGCCAGCGGAGGTTGAATGGCCACGCCCCTGATCGAGCTCTGTGACATCCGTAAAGCGTACGGCGGTGTCGACACCCCCAGGGTAGAAGTCCTGCGCGGCATCAGCCTGCGCGTGCATGCCGGCGAATTCGTCGCCATCGTCGGCGCCTCCGGCTCCGGCAAGTCGACCCTGATGAATATCCTCGGCTGCCTCGATCGCCCAAGTGCCGGCAGCTACCGCTTCGCCGGCAAGGACGTTGCCGAGCTGGACAGCGACGAACTGGCCTGGCTGCGCCGCGAGGCCTTCGGGTTCGTGTTCCAGGGCTACCACCTGATCCCCTCCGGCTCAGCCCAGGAAAACGTCGAGATGCCAGCCATCTATGCCGGTACCCCAGCCGCCGAACGCCAGGCCCGCGCCAGCGCCCTGCTCGGCCGCCTGGGCCTGGCCAGCCGCACCGCCAACCGTCCGCATCAATTATCCGGTGGCCAGCAGCAGCGGGTCTCGATTGCCCGGGCGTTGATGAACGGTGGCCACATCATCCTGGCCGACGAACCGACCGGCGCCCTCGACAGCCATAGCGGCGCCGAGGTGATGGCGCTGCTCGACGAGCTGGCCAGCCAGGGCCATGTAATCATCCTCATCACCCACGACCGCGAAGTGGCTGCCCGGGCGCACCGGGTTATCGAGATTCGCGACGGCCTGGTGATCAGTGACTCTGCCGCCGACCAGCCGCCCGCCCATGCCCACAAAGGCATACAGGCAGAAGAACTGCGCCAGCGCCTGGACCGTGGCGCAACCCAGCACGGTGCCTGGAAAGGTGAACTGCTCGAATCGCTGCAGGCGGCATGGCGAGTGATGTGGATCAACCGCTTCCGCACGGCACTGACCCTGCTCGGAATCATCATCGGAGTCGCATCGGTGGTGGTGATGTTGGCTGTCGGTGAAGGCAGCAAACGCCAGGTAATGGCACAGATGGCCGCCTTCGGCTCCAACATCCTATACCTCAATGGCAGCCCCCCGACCCTGCGCGAACCGGCTGGGCGCATCACCCTGGACGATGTTGCGGCGATCGGTGAGCTGCCGCAGGTCAAACACATCATGCCGGTGCTCGGCGAAAAGATGATGGTCCGCCACGGCAACAACAGCCAGCAATTCTACGTGGGCGGCAACAACACCTTTTTCCCGGAGATTTTCAACTGGCCGGCCGTTGAAGGCAGCTTTTTCACCGAGACTGACGAGGCCAGTAGCGCAGCGGTGGCTGTGATCGGCCAGAAAGTCCGGGAAAAGATGCTTGCCCCTGGCAGCAACCCTATCGGCCAGTACCTGCTGATCGGCAATGTACCGTTCCAAGTGGTCGGCATCCTTGCCGGCAAAGGCGCCAGCTCTGGCGACCAGGACAGCGACGGGCGCATCGTGGTGCCATTTTCGGCAGCGGCCATCCGCCTGTTCGGCCACCGCGACCCGGACTATATCGCCATTGCCGCGCGCGACTCAGGCCAGGTCAAGGACACCGAAGCGGCCATCGACCGCCTGCTGCGCCAGCGCCACCAGGGCAAACACGATTTCGAGCTGACCAACGATGCCGCCCTCATCCAGGCCGAGGCGCGCACGCAGAACAGCCTGTCGTTGATGCTCGGGGCCATTGCCGCCATCTCGCTGCTGGTCGGCGGTATCGGGGTGATGAACATCATGCTCATGACCGTGCGCGAGCGCACCCGTGAAATCGGTATCCGCATGGCCACCGGCGCCCGCCAGCGCGATATCCTCCGGCAGTTCCTGAGCGAGGCGATCATGCTGTCGATGGTTGGCGGCCTGACCGGCATCGCCCTGGCCCTGGTGGTCGGCGCCAGCCTTACCCTGGCCGACATTGCCGTGGCGTTCGCCCTGCCTGCCATTGTTGGCGCATTTGCCTGCGCCGTCATCACTGGGGTGGTGTTTGGCTTCATGCCAGCACGCAAGGCTGCACGCCTTGACCCGGTCAAAGCCCTTACCAGCGAATAGCCCATGACATTGCCACGCCACCTTTGCCTGCTGCCCCTGAGCTTGTCACTCCTCGCCTGCTCCACGCCAACGCCACCAACTATGGGCATCGCCCCGCCCGCCGATTGGCAAAGCCCTACTGCGAGCAAGGCACAGGCACTGCCTGATCAACGCTGGTGGCAGGCCTTCGCCAGCCCAGAGCTTGACCAGTTGATCGAGATTGCCCGAAACAACAGCCACGACCTGGCCGCGGCTGCAGCCCGGGTACGCCAGGCCCAGGCGCGGGCAGTAATCGCCGGCGCGCCGCTGCTGCCTGAGGTGCAGTTCGGCCTGGATGCCAGCCGCCAGCGCCTGCTTCGCGGCGAGGGCAACGATCAGCTCGATGCCAGCAGCAGTGAGCGCACCAGCACCTCGTTCGATGCCAACCTCAGCGCCAGCTACGAAATCGATTTCTGGGGCGGCCTGCGCAGTGCCCGCGACAGCGCCTTGCGCAGCCTCGACGCCAGCCGCTTGGACCGCCAGACCGTGAAGCTGACCCTGTTCGGCAGCGTCGCCGACACTTACCTGCAAAGCCTGGCTCTCAAAGAACAGCTGCGTATAGCCCAACTCAACCTGCGCAACGCCCAAGCGGTGCTGAGCCTGGTCGAAGCCCGCCAGCAGTCCGGCTCCAGCACCCAACTCGAGCTGGCCCAGCAGCGCAGCCTGGTGGCCGCTCAGCAACGCCAACTGCCGCTACTTGAGCAGCAGTGGCAAGACACCCAGGTCACCCTGGCAACGCTACTGGGGCTACCGGTGCAACAACTGCCGACCAGTACCGCAGCGTTCGCTGACCTGCGCTGGCCTCGCATCGCCAGTGGCGTGCCCAGCGAGCTGCTGGCGCGTCGCCCCGACATTGCAGCCGCCGAGGCGCGCCTGGCCGCGGCCAGCGCCAATGTGCAGGTCGCCAGGGCAGCCCTGTTGCCCAAACTCACGCTGGGCGTGGAATTCGGCAGCGGCGCCAGCACCTTCGCGCAGATTTTCGACAGCCCCTACTACACCCTGACCAGTGGCCTGGTCGCCCCGGTGTTCAACCGAGGCCGTCTGCGCGCCGCGCAGCAACTGGCCGAGGCCGAACAGGAAGAGTTGCTGGAGGCTTACCGCACCAGCATCCTGGCCGCTTTCGCCGATGTAGAAAAAGCACTGAACGCCACCCAAGGGGTGGACCGTCAACGCCAGTGGCAGGATCAGGAAGTTGAACAATCACGCATCGCCTTCCAGCTGGCCGAACGCCGCTACCGCGCCGGCGCCGAGACCTTGCTGACCGTGCTCGACACCCAGCGCAGCCTGTACCAGGCCCAGGACCAGCAGGCCCGCCTGCAGCTAAGCCAACTGCAGGCCAGCGTGGCCCTTTACAAAGCCTTGGGCGGTGGCTGGCAAGCGGATAGCCCGACGCGCTAGGGCGTCAGGCTATCTGGTGTTCACGACCGCTGCCTGACCTTCAGGTGGCGAGCATACCAGGGGCGGCGCGGCACTTTGCCTACCAGCCCGTCAAAGCGCTCCTCGTCGCTGTAAATCAGACGCAAGGCCAGCTTCATGGTTTCCGGGTCCATCTCCACGCTACGCCCTGGGCGCAGCCCCGGCACGTTACTGCAGCCGTGGGTGTCCGGTCCCAGCCAAGGGTCGGCGACCTCCACCCAGCGCCCCGGCGCGAACCATGGCACGCCATTGACCTCAAGGCGCGTGACTGCGCCAGGGTGGAATCGTTCATGGGCGCGGAACCAGTCCTCGACACGGTCGTCGATCCAGCCATGGAAGCGCCAGAACACAGGGTTGACGTGGGAAGAGAACGGGTCCCCGAGAAAGTCGTTCTGCGCGCCATACCAGCGCGCCGCGAAATCATCCGGCGTGCGCGCCATCGGCACCGGCATGCCGTTGCTCGGGTCACGTGGGACTGAGGCCCAGCGCATGTGCAGCCAGTCGTGCAAGCCCAGTTCAAGCTCCGAGCCGAACTGCCCCAACGTCAGCCGGGACAGGTACTGGGGGTCGCTGTAACGCGACTCCCACACCTCGAAATTGCCATGAAAGGTTTCGGCGCTTTTGATATCGCGCACCCACTGGGTGTACTCGTCATCATCGTAAGCCAACCAGGTTGGTGGCAAGGCGTTGCCGTCATGATTATCGAAGTAACGCGCGAAACCCAGGCGATCGCGCTCAAGTTCAGGCTGTGGCAAGGGGAAGCGCGGCCATGACGGCAGGTCCTGGATGGCCCGTGCAGCGCCGAGCATGTGCCGGTGCATGAACAGGAAGTCTTCACCCGAGCCGTTGCGGTCCTTGTGCCGGCCACGGGCATCGCGTTCACGGTCACGCGGCCCCGGCTGCCAGCCCAGGCCACGCAAGGCGTTGCGCTTGTCCTTGTCGAGCTTGTGCCATTTGTCACGGGAGGCATGCCACAGCTGGTGGAACAGGCGATGCTCCGGCGCGATCAGCCAATCGATCATCGCCGGCGACAAGGCGGTGCGTTCGCGGGCTTCGGGAAAGGTCTGCTTGTGGGCCAGGAAGCGATTGTCCTGCTCGGGCATGGCCAATGGCCGCTCAAGGTCGAGGATGCTCCCATTGAGGGTGGCCGGCCCCGCATTGCCAAATACCCCCCACACTTCATCCAGCACGAGATGGCACTCGTAGCGCGGCATGCGGCCGCCATCGGCACTGTCGAACAAGCGCCAGCGCAACCGCCCCGGCTTGTCGGCAGGCAAGTCGCCGAGCACCCGATATCGTGGCTCGCCACCGCTGCGCAAGCGCTCGGCGGTATCGAGGTAACCGCGAATGCTGCGGCCCTTCTGCGCAACATCGATGAACAATTCCAGCGTCTCGCCCTGCAAGCCCGGCAAGCCGGCCTGCGCCCCCTTGAACGACCAGCGCCAGATGCCGCGCAAGGTGTCGCCCAGTTGCTGGGTCGCCGTGTCGGCCAATTCCACGACCGCCTCGCCGGGGGTTTCCGGGAATTCCTCTCGGGTGAGCTGACGCTGGACATACAGCGCCCCCGGCACCGTAACGCCCGCCAGTGCCACGCCCGCGATGAAGCCTCTCCGAGAAATCGTCATTGAACTACCTGTGCCAGTCGTTGTGGCCGCTTAGCACGGCCCATCGAAGGCTAGAACGTTGAGCTGGCAAGAAAATTTAACCGCCCTGGCGGCGCGCCGGAGACAGGAGGGCCGGTTAAATTTCTGCCGCGTGCACTCGTTCCCTCCAGGTAGCAATGGCCCCAGGCCCGAACCTCTGCGGTGAACCTACTGAGACCGAAATGACGACAGCACGCTGGAAAAAAGCCTTGTATATCAGCCTGGCCGCCACCTTGACCGTCGGTGCCGGAGCGGCTGCCTGGTACCACTTCGACAAGGACGGCTACCCCATAGAGGTCGTGCGCCAGGCCAATGATCTGCAAGAGCGGATCATTTCGTTCGACAGCCATCTCACCCTGCCGCTGGACTTCGGCACCGAAGGCCGCGAAGCTGACAAGGATGGCCCGGGCCAGTTCGACCTGGCCAAAGCCGCGCGCGGGCGACTGTCCGGCGCTGCCCTGACCGTCTTCGCTTGGCCCGAGTCCTGGACCGGCGACAACGGCCCGCACCACCCCACCGACGGTTTCGTCGATGCCGGGCGACATGCCCAGGAAGTGCGCTACAACGCCATCAGCGCCATGGTGCGAGACTTCCCCAACCAGGTCGGTATCGCCTATACCCCCGACGACATGCGGCGCCTGCACGGCGAAGGCAAATTCGCGGTGTTCATCAGCATGCTCAACGCCTATGCCCTGGGCGACGACCTCAGCCAGCTGGACACCTGGGCTGCCCGTGGCGTGCGCATGTTCGGCTTCAACTACATCGGCAACAACAACTGGGCCGACTCCTCGCGCCCGCTGCCCTTCTTCAACGATACCCCAGATGCCCTCGGCGGTTTGTCTGCCATCGGCCGCCAGGCGGTGCAACGGCTCAATGACCTGGGCGTGATCATCGACGTTTCGCAGATGTCGACCCAGGCCCTGACCCAGGTGGTCGAACTCAGCCGTGCGCCAGTGGTGGCCTCGCATTCGGCCCCCAGGGCCGCCGTTGACATTCCGCGCAACCTCACTGACAAGGAAATGCAACTGATCAAGGGCACCGGCGGGGTCATCCAGATCGTTGCCTTCGGCACCTACATCAAGCCGCTGTCCCAGAAGTCGCAAGAGCGCCTGAACAGCCTGCGCGCCGAGTACGGTCTGCCGCCCCTGGTCAACCAGGCCAATGCCTTGATGCCGGGCGACCCGATCATCGCCGGCTGGCCCGAGCAGAAAGTCGGCCAGTACGCCGAAGCGCTGTACGCGATCCTTGAGGAAGAACCCCAGGCAACGCTGAAGGATTACGGCGACGTCATCGACTACGCAGTACGCAAGGTCGGCATCGACCACGTCGGCATTGCCTCGGACTTCAACGAGGGCGGCGGCATCGCCGGCTGGAACGATGCCAGCCAGGCGCGCAACGTCACCGCCGAGCTGATCAGCCGCGGCTACAGCGAAGCCGATATTGCCAAGCTGTGGGGTGGCAACTTCCTACGGGTCTGGGGCCAAGTGCAAAACGCTGCACGCCCGACCGCCACCTCTTCCCGTTGAGCTGCGAGCCGCCCATGAACGACCGACGTACTTTCCTCAAGCAGGCCAGCCTACTTGCAGCCGGGCTGCCCTTGGCCGGCCAACTGCTGGGCAGCGCCCAGGCGGCGCCGCGCACGCCTCCGGCCACGGATGCCTGGAGCGGTTTTCGCCAACTGTTCGAGCTCGACCCCCACTACGCGCACTTCGCCAACTTCCTCATCACCTCGCACCCGCGCCCCGTGCGCGAAGCGATCGAAAGCCTTCGCGCACAACTCGACCAACACCCGGCACGCTGCGTCGAGTGGGACACCCAGAGCGAGTGGAAGCACGAAGCCGAGGTGCGTGAATGGGCGGGCCGCTATCTTGAAGTCAAGCCACGCCAGATCGCCCTCACCGGCAGCACCACCGAAGGCCTCGGGATGATCTACGGCGGCCTGCGCCTGAACCCGCAGCAAGAAATCCTGACCACCGAACACGAGCATTACTCCACCCGCAACATCCTCGCCTATCGCAGCCAGCGTGACGGCACCCAGGTGCGCAAGCTGCGCCTGTTCGACGACCCGGCCAAGGTCTCCGACGACCAGGTACTAAGCACCATTGCTGCCGCCATCAAGCCGCAGACCCGTGTGCTGGGCATGACCTGGGTGCATTCAGGCAGTGGCGTGAAACTGCCCGTCGGGCAGATCGGCGCCCTGGTCCGCGAGGCCAACCGCGACCGTGACGAAAACGACCGCATCCTCTACGTGATCGATGGCGTACACGGCTTCGGCGTCGAAGACATGCGCTTCGCCGACCTGCAGTGTGACTACTTCATCGCCGGCACCCACAAGTGGATGTTCGGCCCACGAGGCACCGGGATCATCTGCGCCGCCTCCACCGAGCTCAAGCACCTTACGCCCACCTTCGCCACCTTCTCGGAGAATGAGGATTTCGCCACCACCATGACCCCAGGTGGCTACCACGCCTTCGAGCATCGCTGGGCGTTGGGCAAGGCATTCGAGCTGCATCTGCAGCACGGCAAGGCGGCGATCCAGGCACGCATCCATGGCCTCAACGACTACCTCAAGGAGCGTCTCGCGCAGCACCGCGCCATCGAACTGGTGACGCCGCGCAGCCCTAACCATTCAGCGGGCTTCACCTTCTTCCGGGTCAAGGGCCAGGACGTCGAGGCCATAGCAGCGCACCTGAACAGCCAGCGCATCGTGGTCGATGCGGTCGATCGCGATGTAGGGCCGGTCGTGCGTACCGCGCCTGGCCTGTTGAACACCGAAGCCGAGATCGACCGCCTGGTCGATGTCCTGGGCCAACGCCTGCGCGCCTGATTTTTCTTAGCCAACAGCTGACGGAATCTACTTCATGTCCGATGATGCACGCCTCACCTCATCCCCCCGGTTCACGCCTCGCTTGCGCCACTTGTGCTGCCTGGCCGTGCTTGGTCTGGGCGCCGCCAGTGCGCAGGCCGCCAGCCAGCCCACCCCAGGCGAAGTCTTCCGCGACTGCAAGGCGGCCTGCCCGGAAATGGTGGTGCTGCCCGCCGGCAGCTTCGTGATGGGTACGCCCGAGGATGAGCCCGGGCGTGAGGGCGATGAGGGTCCACAGCACACCGTGACCTTTGCCAAACCATTCGCCATCAGCCGCTACCATGTCACCGCAGGCGAACTGGATGCCTATATCCGCGAGAGCGGGGTAAAGATCGCCGACGGCGACACCCGCCCAGGGCGCTTCTGCGCCGCCAGCAAGCCGACCTACAAACAGGGCCCGCGCCAGCCTGCCGTGTGCGTGAGCTGGTTCGATGTCGAGCAATACGCCAAGTGGCTGTCGAAAAAAACCGGCCACACCTATCGCATGATCAGCGAAGCCGAGCGCGAATATGCCGCGCGCGCCGGTTCAACCGGCCCGTTCCCCTTCCCCTTCGATAACGGCGACGCCTCCAGGTACAGCATCGCCCAGCACGCCAACACCTACGGCCCCACCGACGGTTACTCGTACACCGCCCCGGTCGGCAGCTACCCGGCCAACGCCTTCGGTGTCTACGACATGCACGGCAACGTGTATGAGTGGACGGCCGACTGCTGGCACGACGGCTACGACGGTGCGCCGAGCGATGGCAGCGTCTGGTCCGGCGGCGACTGCAGCGTGCGAGTTATGCGTGGTAACGACTGGGGCGAAGCCCCGGTGTTCTCGCGCTCCGGCAACCGCAACAACCGCGCCCCCGATGTGCGCGGCGATTTCCTCGGCTTCCGGGTCGCTCGCGAACTCTGATGGCCCCTAACCACGCGTGATTCGGGAGACACCCATGACCAGTAAACCACGTGGCGCCGTCAGCGAACTGTTCGGCCTGCTCAAACCCTTCTGGCCCCTGGTGACGGTTTCGATCATCCTGGGCATGGTCGGTGGCCTCAGTGTCACCGCCCTGCTGGCGACCATCAACTCGGCCCTGCACAGCGACACCGGCCTGACTCAAGCCGTGGTCCTGGGTTTTGCCGGGCTGTGCCTGCTGGCGCTGTTCAGCTCGATCTGCTCGGACATGGGCACCAACTGGGTCGGCCAGCACATCATCGCGCGCCTGCGCCGTGAGCTGGGCGAGAAGGTGCTGGCAGCGCCGATCGACCAGATCGAACGCTACCGCAGCCACCGCCTCATCCCAGTGCTGACCCATGACGTCGACACTATCAGCGACTTCGCCTTCGTCTTCGCGCCCCTGGCCGTTTCGCTCACCGTCACCGTGGGCTGCCTGGGCTATCTGGCGCATCTGTCGATACCGATGTTCCTGGTGATCCTGGTGGCCATCGGCATCGGCTCGGTCATGCAGTTCGTTGCCCGCTCGTGGGGTGTGCGCGGCTTCGAAAGCGCCCGAGAAGCCGAGGATGAACTGCAAAAGCACTACAGCGCGATCGCCGAAGGTGCCAAGGAACTGCGCATTCACCGCCCACGCCGCAAACGCATGTTCCAGCACGGCATCCAGGACACCGCCAACCGTATTTGCGCCACCCAGGTACGCTCGATCAACACCTTCGTAATCGCCAAGACCCTGGGCTCGATGCTGTTCTTCGTGGTCATCGCCGTGGCCCTGGCCATGCAGTCGCTGTGGCCCACAGGCGACAAGAGCGTCACCAGCGGTTTCGTGCTGGTGCTGCTGTACATGAAAGGCCCGCTGGAACACCTGATCAGCACCCTGCCGATCATCAGCAAGGCCCAGATCGCCTTCCGCCGCATCGCCGAACTGTCACGCCAGTTCTCATCGCCCGAGCCGCACTTGCTGCTGGATGACACCCGCGCCGCCGACAAGGCCCTGCACACCCTGCAGCTGCAGGACGTCAGCTACACCTTCCCCCGTGTGGAAGGCAGTGAGCCGTTTCATCTGGGTCCGGTGAACCTGAGCATCAAGCAAGGCGACATCGTGTTCATCGTCGGCGAAAACGGTTGCGGCAAGACCACCCTTATCAAGCTGCTGCTCGGCCTATACGCACCTCAGCAAGGCAAGATCAACCTAGACGGCAAGCCGGTGACGGCCGAAAACCGTGACGACTACCGGCAGCTGTTCACCACCATCTTCGCCGACTACTACCTGTTCGACGATGTCATCCAGGGTGACCGGCCAGTACCTGCCGATGCCAGTCGCTACCTGGAGCGCCTGGAGATCGCTCACAAGGTCAGCATCCGTGACGGCGTGTTCAGCACCACCGACTTGTCCACTGGCCAACGCAAGCGCCTGGCGCTAGTGAGCGCCTGGCTGGAGGAGCGCCCGGTGCTGGTGTTCGACGAATGGGCCGCCGACCAGGATCCGACGTTCCGGCGCATTTTCTACACCGAGCTGCTGCCGGACCTCAAGCGCCTGGGCAAGACCATCATCGTGATCAGCCACGACGACCGCTACTTCGACGTCGCCGACCAGCTCATCCACATGGCGGCAGGCAAGGTCCAACAGGAGAACCGCGTCGCAGATTGCATTTAATTTTTCCGGTTTTGGCCGATGAGTGCGTCCCAATCAATAACAAGAATTAATACTATTAACATCTGACACTCAAGGGCTTTGAAAAAATGCCAACACAACGTCTTCGCCCCCACGCTCTGGCGCTGGTCATTCGCCGCTCGTTGCGCCTTGCAGCGCCAATGGCCGTCGGCCTGGCGGGCCTGCCGGCCATCGCCCAGGCCCAACAGGTCCAGTTCAACGTGCCGGCCCAGCCGCTGGCCAGCGCCTTGTTGGCCTTCGGCTCGCAATCGAACCTGCAGGTGCTCTATAGCCCACAGGACGTGGAAGGCAAGCGCAGCAGCGCACTGACCGGTGCGATGGAGCCCGCCGCGGCCCTGTCGCGGCTGCTGCAGGGTACCGGTGTGAGCTATCAGATCCAAGGCAACCAAGTCACCATCCACACCCGGGAGGGGGGCGCTGCGGTGGAACTTGGGGCAACCAACATCGATGGTAAGGGTTTGGGGCAAACCACCGAGAACACCGGTTCCTATACCACTGGCAGCATGCAGACCGCGACCAAACTGCCACTGACCCTGCGCGAAACCCCGCAGGCCGTCACCGTCATCACCCGCCAGCGCATGGACGACCAGTCGATGCGTAGCCTCGACGACGTGGTCCAGGCCACTCCTGGTCTGCGCATGTCGGCGGCGCGCCCGGCCAACAGCGAGTACTTTTCCCGCGGCTTTCCCATCAACAACCTGATGTTCGATGGCTTGCCCACCACCTACAACGCCGACTGGGTCGCCGCGGCCGACATGGCGCCCTACGACCGCGTCGAGATCGTGCGAGGCGCCACCGGCATGATGCAAGGTGCCGGCAACCCGTCGGCAGCCATCAACATGGTGCGCAAACGCCCTACCAAGGATTTCCAGGGCAGCGTCACCGGCTCGGCCGGCAGCTGGGACAATTACCGCGGCGAGCTCGATCTCAGCGGCCCCCTGAATGACAACGGCAGCGTCCGTGGCCGCTTCGTCGGCGCCTACAACGACAAGGATAGCTACCAGGATTACGCCGGTCGCGAACGCGGCCTGTTCTACGGCATCACCGAGTTCGACCTGACCGACGACACCACACTGACCGTGGGCGCGTCGAACCAGAACGACAACAACAACATCAACTGGGGTGGCCTGCCGGTCAATCGCGATGGCAGCCATGTGGGCTACTCGCGCTCGCGCAATATGGGCTACGACTGGAGCTACCAGGACATCGATAACACTACGGTGTTCGCCGAGGTCGATCACCGCTTCGACAACGACTGGCGCCTGCACCTGGCAGCGTCCAAGAACTGGTCGGACTTCGCCATGCAAGGTGCCGTGTTCGAGCGCACCGGTTCGGCAACCAACGAGGGGTTCCGCCAGCGCGTGTTCAACCAGCGCCGCGACTACGACCAGTCGACCTACGACGTCTATGCCAATGGCCCGTTCCAGCTGTTCGACCGCCAGCATGAACTGGTGGTGGGCGCCAGCAAGCGCGAAGTCAAGACCAGCGCCCACGGCGGCACCGTGTTCATCCCGGTCGACAGCCTCTTCAGCGTCAACCCCAGTGGCATCGACAAGCCGAATGTCGATGATATCTACAACCTGAGCGAGCACGTCGAGCAGGAAGGGGCGTACGTCACCACCCGCCTGAACATCGCCGACCCGCTGAAGGTCATCCTGGGTGCACGCCTGGACTGGTACGACAACAAGTCGGTGTACAGCGAAATCAACGACGGCTACTACACCAACAGCGATTACAAGGTCACCCGCAACGTCACCCGCTACGCCGGGGTGATCTACGACCTGGACGACCACCACTCGGTCTACGCCAGCTACACCGATATCTTCATGCCGCAATCGGAACTGGCGCGTGACCGCTCCATCATCCGCCCAATCGAAGGCAAGAACTACGAGATCGGCATCAAGGGCGAGTACTTCGACGGCGCACTCAACGCCAGCGCAGCGATCTTCCAGATCGACCAGGAAAACCGCGCCGCGGAAGCTTCTAACCAGGAAGGTTGCGTCGACATCACCTGCTACGAAGCCTCGGGCAAGGTACGCACCCACGGTATCGACCTGGAGTTGATGGGCGCACTGACCCCCAACTGGCAAGTCGGCGCCGGCTACACCTACTCGCAAACCAAGTACCGCAAGGATGCCGACAAGAACAAGGAAGGCACCAAGTTCGACACCGACCTGCCAGAACACCTGTTCAAGCTGAGCACCACCTACACCTTGCCGGGCGAGCTGAACCAGTGGCGCGTGGGCGGTAACGTGTATGGCCAGAGCAGCATCTTCAACAAAGGCAGCAACAGCTTCGGCAACTACCACATCGATCAGGGTGCATACGCGGTAGTGGGCCTGATGGTCGGCTACAAGGTCAACAAGAACCTCGACACCCGCCTGAACCTCAACAACGTATTCGACAAGAAGTACTACCAGGGCATTGCCAGCAACAACTCCTGGAGCCCGTACGATGTGTATGGTGACCCACGCAACTTCACCATCACCGCCAAGTACAGCTTCTGATCGCCTGACGTTGAACGCAAAAAACCGCACCCAGGTGCGGTTTTTTCATGGAGGCCTGAAAGGCTCCCTTACAGATGCTGCTGCAATGCCTCGACCACCATCGCCAGGCCTTCATCGGCCTCCTCGATGATCGAACCCATACGCATGAAGTCATGGGTCACTCCCGGGATCACCGCAAGCTGCACCGCCACCCCGGCTTGCTCCAAGTGCCGTGCATAAGCGACACCCTGGTCATGCAGCGGGTCGCACTCGGCAATCAGCATCAGTGCAGGTGCACTGTTGCTGGCGATGCTGCCCAGCAACGGTGAGAAACGCGGGTCGTGACGGTCTGCCGGCACCGTGGCGTATTGCTGGTAGAACCACTCCAGGGTCTGCGCTTCAAGCAGGTAACCGCTGCCGTAGCGCTGCACCGAAGGCCGCCGACAACTGGCATCGGTCACCGGGTAGATCATTACCTGCAGGCGCGGTGCCGGCAGCTCGCGCTGCGCAGCCAACCGGTTGGCCAGAATGGTAGCCAGGCTACCACCGACACTGTCGCCCACCACCGCCAGTCGCTGCGCATCGAGGCCCAGCGCCTCGGCCTGCTCGACCAACCAGCGCCAGGCATCCAGGGCATCGTCACTGGCTGTCGGGAAACGCCACTGCGGCGCCAGCCGGTAGCCCACGGCAATCACCGGCACCCCGGCATCCTGCGCCAGGTTCCAGCACAGCGTGTCATGCGAATCGAGGCTGCCCACCACGTAGCCGCCGCCATGCAGGTACAGCAGCGCCGCGCCGGCCAGTGCAGGGTCGGCCTGCGGCGGGCGGTACAAGCGCACCGGCAAGGTATGGCCATCGCGGGTGGTCAACGAAAGGTCGCTGATGCAGTCCGGTTCGTCGGCCTTGCCCGCAATCAGCGCCGAGGACTCTTCGAACTGGCGCCGCGCCTCGTCCGCCGCCAGGGCATGCATGGGCAGCACCTTGCCGGCGCTGCGTCCGGCCTCCACCAGTTGCAGGTAGGCCGCCAGGTCAGGGTTCAGGGACATCGTTCGATTCTCCAGAGGGGCCGCGCTGGCGGCCCCGAAAGCTCATGAAAGTTCAATGACGCAGGCGTGCGTGAGGTTGGGTTCGAGCAGCGCTTGTACGTCGTCGAGCAGGGTGGCCTCATGCGGCACCTGGAAGTGCCCACAGGCCAACAGCCGCGCAGTGTCCAGGGCCTGGCCAAGCTGCGCGGCCAAGGCTTCGCGCTCATCGTCACGGCCCGCTACCCACCAACTGTGCGGTACCACCTGCACGGACTGGCACGTGTGCAGCTCACGCGACAGGCGCTTGAGGCTGCGCGCAGTGATGAACACCTGGGTCAGTTCATCGACGCCCAACCCCGTCGCCCCCTGCCTGTTGCCCAGTGCCTGCGTGATCAGCGCCCGCGCACTCCCCTCGCCTTCCGGCAGCGCCACATCACGCTGCACGGGCTGCGCCGAGGGTACGGTGGCCTGCAACAGCTCGTTCAAATCGTCCAGCCAATGATCGACCTGCAGGTGGGTTTGCGTGCTGGGCACGAAGCTGTCCAGCAGCGCGAGCAACTCCACGCGCTCACCCTGCCCTTCCAGCACCGCCGCCATCAGTGACGCCAAGGTGCCGCCGAGCGACCAGCCCAGCAAGCGGTACGGGCCATGCGGCTGCTGTTCACGCAGGCAGGCAACGTAGTCGCTGGCCATGCTCTGCAGCGACGCTGCCTGCCAGGCACCGTCGAGCAGCTGCCGGGCCTGGATGCCGATGACCTGGCAGCGTCCATTCAAGCGCCTGGCCAGCGGTTCGTAATCGAACACCGTGCCAAACCCGGCATGCACGCAGAACAACGGTGCCTGGCCAGCCACAGGGGCGTTGAGCGACAACAGCGGGCTGTGCTTGCCCGCCACGGCGGTCAGCTCGGCGATGGTCGACTTCTGGATCAGGTCACGCAGGCGCAGGGTAAAGCCGATTTTTTTCAGCCCACGGGCCTTGGCCACCACCTGCATGCTGAGGATCGAATCGCCGCCCAGCTCGAAGAAGTTGTCGGTGATACCGACCTGCTCAACCTTGAGCACGTCCTGCCAGATGCGCGCGATGGCCAGCTCCAGTTCGTTGCGCGGTGCCACATGTTCACGCAACGTCTGCATCGCAGGCAGCGCGTTGCGATCGAGCTTGCCGTTGGGGCTAAGCGGCATCCGCTCCAAAACCATCAGCTGCGCCGGCACCATGTACTCGGGCAGTTCTTGCTTGAGCCGTTCGCGCAATTGCTCGGCAATGCCTTGAGCGTGTCCCTCGGCCAGGGTCACATAGCCGAACAGCTGTTTGCCGCTGGGGCCGTCGCGCACCACCACCGCCGCCTGGCGTACCGGCTCCATGTCGGCCAGGCGCGCCTCGATTTCGCCCAGTTCGATGCGGAAACCGCGAACCTTGACCTGATTGTCCAGGCGCCCGAGGTAATCGAAGGTGCCGTCCTCCCGCTGGCGCACCAGGTCACCGGTGCGGTACAGGCGCCCACCCGGGTTGCCTGGGTCGGCGACAAAGCGTTCGGCGGTCAGCCCCGGGCGGTTCAGGTAGCCGCGGGCCACGCCGGTACCGCCCAGGTAGAGTTCTCCCGCCACACCGGGCGGCAGTGGGTTCAGGTCAACGTCCATGACATAGGCGCTACGCTGCCCAACCAACGTACCTATTGGCGCATAGACCGCGCCGCAAGGCTGCTGTGGCGCGGCTTTCCAGATCATCGGGGTAACCACGGTTTCGGTCGGCCCATAGCCATTGATGATGTACTGCGGCTGCAAGTAGGCATGCGCCTGTTCATAGCTGGCCTGCGGCACCGCATCACCGCCGAAGCAATAGATGCGCATCGGCGGTGGGTTGCCGTGCTCGCGCACCTGCTCGATCAATTGCTGCAAGTACACCGGCGGGAACGCTGCGACGCTCACGCCATGGCGATGCAGTGCCTGGCAGGTCTGCTCCGGGGTCCACAGCTCATCGCCGCGCAGCAGCACACTGCCGCCGTGGGTCAATGCGGTGAGCCAACGCTCGTGGGCGCCGTCAAAGGCAAACGACATGAACAACAGTTCGCAGTCGTCGGGGGTCATCTCATAGCGCTCACCAATGGCCTGGCAGTGCATCGCCAGCGCGTCATGGCTGACCACCACGCCTTTGGGCTTGCCGGTGGAGCCGGAGGTGTAGATGACGTAGGCCAGGTTCTCACCCTGTAGCGTTACGTGGGGCGCATGGCCTGGCCACTGCGCGGGGTCGAAACTGTCCAGGTTCAAGGCATGCACGTTGGCCAATTTCGGCAGGCTCGCCAGGGCCGCGGTCTGCGACACCAGCAGCGCGACGCCGGAGTCTTCCATCAGGTAACTCAGGCGCTCGGCGGGGTACGCCGTGTCGATCGGCACATAGGCTGCGCCAGCCTTGAGCACCGCCAGCAGGGCGACGATCATCTGTGGGGTACGTTGCAAGGCGACGCCCACCCGCACTTCAGGACCCACGCCTTCGGCAATCAGAGCATGTGCCAAGCAATTGGCGGCGCGGTCGAGTTCGGCGAAGCTCAGGGTTTGCCCATCGACCTTGACCGCCACGGCATCACCTTGCTGCTGCGCCCATTGCGCGATGCGCTCGTGGACCAGCAGCGGCGCCTGTTGCGCTGGAGGCGTCAGCGCACGCAGGGGCGCGCCGGGCAGCAGCCCGAGGTTGCCCAGGCGCGCCTGGCCGTCCAACGACAGCGCCTGTAGCAGCGCCTCCATGTTGGCGCGGATGCCCGCCACCGCTTCCTCGCTGAAGCACTGGCGCAGGTACATGTACTCGATGATCAACTGGTCCTCGACGATGACCATCAGGTCCATCGGGAAGTCGGTCAGGCCAGAGCCACCGACATCGCCGAATTGCAGGCTGTCGTCCTTCCACTCGCGCAGGGTGCGGTCCAGAGGCTGGTTCTCGAACACGATGATGCTGTCGAACAGTGGTTGGCCACTGCGCCCGGCCCAGCGCTGGATTTCGCCCAGTGCGGTGTACTCGTGGTCACGCAGCTCCAGGTTGATACGCTGCAACTGTTGCAGCCACTGCCCGACCTGCGCCTGCGGGTCGACCTCATGAATCACCGGCAGGGTGTTGATGAACAGGCCCAGCATGCTCTGCACACCCGGCAAGGCGGCCGGGCGCCCCGCCACCGTGGCGCCAAAGCTGACACTGCGCTGGCCGCTGTAACGGCTGAGCAGCAACAACCAGGCGCCCTGCACCAAGGTGTTGAGGGTGATGCGCTGGGATTGTGCGAAGGCCTTGAACGTCTCGGTCTGCGCGACACTGAAACGGCTGTAGAGGGCCTGGTGGCCACTGCCGCGCTCGCCACTGGCGAAGGCATCGGCCAGGTAGGTCGGCTCTTGCAGGCTGGCCAGCTGCTGCTTCCAGAACGTTTCGCTGTGGCGCGGATCCTGCTGGCGCAGCCAGCCGATGTAGTTGCGGTAAGGCACCACGCTATCGAGCGTCTGCCCCGAATAGCAGGCCAGGACTTCGCCCATCAACTGCGACGTACTCCAGCCATCAAGCAAGATATGGTGGTAGGTCCAGATCAGTTGATGGCGCTGATCGTCCAGGCGCACCAGCAGCATGCGCTGCAGCGGCGGCCTGGCCAGGTCGAAGCCGCGTTCACGCTCTTCATTGGCCAGCGCCTCCAGCGCCTGCACGCAATCGCCACGACCGCGCCAGTCCAGCTCACGCAATGGCAGTGGCAACTGCCCCATCACGTACTGCAATGGCTCATCCAGGTCTTGCCAGAGGAAGCCGGTGCGCAATACGTCGTGGCGCGCCACCACCGTTTCCCAGGCTTGGCGCAGGCGCTCGGCCACCAGGCCCTGTACCGGTACGCTCAACTGGTTGATGTACAGCTGGTCTTCAGGGCGGCCGTTGAGGCTCAGGAACAGCATGCCCTGCTGCATGGGCGACAGGCTGTAAAGGCCATCGACCCCAGCATGCTCCAGGGGCAATGCCTGCACCTGTTGCTCAGTCAGGCTGTGCAGGGCAACCGACGGCTGCTCGACGATCTGCCATTGGCCTACTCGATCCGCCAGCTGCTCAATGGTCTGCAACAGAAACAGGTCGCGCGGGGCAATGTCCAGCCCCAGTTGCCGGGCCTGGCTGACCACCTGGATGGCGATGATCGAATCGCCTCCCAGGGCAAAGAAGTTGTCCTGCATACCGACTTGGGGCAGGTTCAGCACCGTCTCCCAGATCGACGCCAGTTGCTGCTCCAGCACCGTGCGCGGAGCGACATACACCTGCCTGGCGGCGTTGAAATCCGGTGCCGGCAAGAGGTTGCGCGCCAACTTGCCGTTGGCGGTGACCGGCAAGTTGGCGAGCAGCATCAGGTGCGCCGGCACCATGTAATCGGGCAAGCCCTGACCGAGGAAATGCGCCAGTTGCTCACGCAGTTGCTGGCCCGCCTCGCTGCCCGGCTCGGCCTGCTCGGCAGCCATTGGCACCACATAGCCCACCAGTTGCTTGCCGCTCGGGCCGTCCTGGGCCAGCACCACTGCCTCGCGCACTTGGGCGTGCTCGGCCAGTCGTGCTTCGATCTCACCCAGCTCGATACGCAGGCCGCGAATTTTTACCTGGTGGTCGATACGCCCGGCGTAGTCAATCACACCGTTCGGGCGATAGCGCGCCAGGTCGCCAGTGCGGTACAGACGACCGCCCTGCTCATCGAACGGATCGGGCACGAAGCGTTCAGCCGTCAGTGCCGGGCGACCGTGGTAGCCCCGCGCCAGGCCAATGCCGGCCAGGTACAGCTCCCCATTGACGCCACGCGCAGCGGGCAGCAGGTCGGGTTCGAGGATGTGCGTGCGCAGGTTGTCGATCGGTTGGCCGATCGGCACGCTGAAGCCCTGCTTGTCGCCGCAGGTCCAGTGGGTCACGTCGATGGCGGCCTCGGTCGGACCGTACAGGTTGTACAACCCGGCATGAGGCAGGCGCTCGCGGCACTGTTGGGCCAATACGGCCGGCAGCGCTTCGCCACTGCACACCACGCGGCGGACGCTGCGGCACTGCTCGACCTCGGCGCTGGCCATGAAGGCCTGCAGCATCGAAGGCACGAAGTGCAGGGTACTGACCTGGTGGTCGATGATGGTCTGGCACAGGCGCTGCGGGTCGCGGTGATCGCCGGGCAAGGCCACGGCCAGGCGCGCGCCGGTCATCAGCGGCCAGAAGAACTCCCACACCGACACATCGAAGCTGAACGGGGTTTTCTGCAGCACCGTGTCGCTGGCATCCAGGCCATAGGCGCCTTGCATCCACTGCAGCCGGTTGAGCAGCGCCTCGTGGGTGTTGCCCGCGCCCTTGGGCCGCCCGGTGGAACCGGAGGTGTAGATCACATAGGCCAGGTTGGCGAGGTGAACGTCCACCTCAGGGGCGGTGTCCGCATAGCCGGCCAGCCACTGCGCGCCCTGGTCCAGGCACAGGATACGTACCGCTGCCGGCACCGGCAGGCGCTCGGCCAATGCTTGTTGGCTGAGCAGCAGGCCGATGCCGCTGTCCTCGATCATGTAGGCCAGGCGGTCGCTCGGGTAATCCGGGTCCAGCGGCACATAGGCGCCCCCGGCCTTGAGCACGGCCATCAGGCCTATCACCAGTTCCAGGCTTCTTTCCACCGCCACGCCGACCAGCACTTCCGGGCCGACACCCTGCTCACGCAGTTTGTTCGCCAGGCGGTTGGCACGCTGATCCAGTTCGGCGTAGCTAAGGGTGGCATCGGCGAAAATCAACGCCGGCGCCTGCGGATGACGCTGGGCCTGATCCTCGAACAATTGATGCACCAGGCGCGCCTGCGGGTAGGCTACTGCGGTCGCGTTCCAGTCATGCAGCATGCACTGCTGCTCGAGATCATCCAGCATCGGCAGTTGCGCGACCACTTGGTTGGCGTCGCGACTGATGGCCTGGAGCAGATTGCGCCAGTGCCGGGCCATTTGCTCGATGGTCTGGCGGTCGTACAGTTCGGTGGCGAAGGTAAAGGCTGCCGTCATGCCGTCAGCGCGCTCGGCGGTATCCAGCGCCAGGTCGAACTGGGTGCTGTGCACCTGCCAGTCGACGGCCTCGATCTGCAGCCCAGGCACTTCCCGTGGCCCGCCTTTGGCCTCGGCCTGGTGGTTGAACATCACCTGGAACAGCGGGTTTTGGTTGAGGCTGCGGTCCGGTTTCAAGGCGGCGACCAACTGCTCGAACGGCAGGTCCTGATGGGCCTGGGCATCCAGCGCGGTCTGGCGCACCTGGCGCAGCAGCTCGACGAAACGCAGGCGCAGGTGAAACTCGGCCTTGTGCACCTGGGTATTGACGAAGAAACCCACCACCCCTTCGGTTTCGCCGCGCGTGCGATTGGCCACCGGCACGCCCACGCGGATGTCAGGCTGAGTCGAGTAACGATGCAGCAGGGTCTGGAAGCTGGCCAGCAGCAACATGAACAGGGTGACGCCCTGGGCCTGGGCCTGCCGCCTGAGTGCCTGCACCAGCGGCGCGTCCAGCGCCAGGCTCAACTGGCCGCCAGCGCGGCTTGGCTGCGCCGGGCGCGGGTAGTCGGTCGGCAATTCCAGCACCGGCTGTTCACCGCCCAACTGTGCTTCCCAGTAGGCCAGCTGCCGCGCTTGCTCGCCCGCCTCCAGCCATTGGCGCTGCCAAGCCGCGTAGTCGGCGTATTGCACCGCCAGCGCGGGCAGTTCGACGGCCTGCCCATGACGATAGCCCTGGTACAGCGCCACGAGCTCGTTGACCAGCACCGCCATCGACCAGCCATCGGTGATGATGTGGTGCAGGTTCATCACCAGTACATGCGCCTGGGCCTCAAGGCGCAAAAGGTCAACGCGTATCAGTGGGCCGTTGACCAGGTCGAAGGGTTCACGGGCCAACTGCTCGACCGTGGCCTGCAATTCGACAGCATCAACATCCGCCTGGCGCAGGCATGCACCCTGCGCCTCGGGGGCGTGAATCACCTGGCGCGCTTCGCCGTCGACCTGGACGAAGGTGGTGCGCAGGCTTTCGTGGCGTGCCACCAAGGCCTGGAAGGCCTGCTTGAGCGCCGCCACATCCAGCGACCCGCGCAAGTGCAGGGCCGACGCGATGTTGTAGGCGGCGCTGTGCGGCTCCAGTTGCCACAGTACCCATTGACGTTGCTGGGCATACGACAGCGCCAGGGGCTCTCCCCGTGGCACCACAGCGATGGCCGGCAGCTGCGCACCCGTCGTGGCAGCCGCCACCCGCTCGGCGAACCCCGCCAGGTCCTGGGCCTCGAAGACACTGCGCAGCGGCACTTCCAGCGCCAGTTGCTGGCGCACGCGGCTTATCATCTGCGACGCCAGCAAGGAATGGCCACCCAGTTCGAAGAAGCTGTCGCTCAAGCCAACCTGCCCGACCTTCAGCACATCGGCCCAGATCGCCGCCAGCGCTTGCTGCAGCGGGCTGCTCGGCGCCTGGTACTGGCGCTGGGCGGCGGCAAGGTCAGGCGCCGGCAGCGCCTTGCGGTCGAGCTTGCCGTTGGGGGTCAGCGGCATGCGTGGAATGAACACCAGGTGGGTCGGCACCATGTAGTCCGGCATCGACTTCAATGCGTGGGCCTTGAGTGCCTGGCGCAGGGTTTCCTGAACCTCAGCATCAGCCTGCAGCAGGCTGGCATCGTACGGCACGATATAGCCTGCCAGCTGCTTGCCCAGCGGCCCGTCGACGTCGATCACGGCCACTTCGCGCACCGCACCGAAGCCCTGCAGGCTGGCCTCGATCTCGCCCAACTCGATGCGGAAACCGCGAATCTTCAACTGGTGGTCGATGCGCCCCATGTACTCCAGCACGCCATCGTCGCGGTATCGCACCAGGTCGCCGGTGCGATACAGCCGGCCGTGGCCGTGCGGGTTGGGGATGAAGCGCTCGGCGGTCAGCCCTGGGCGCTTCAGGTAACCGCGCGCCAGGCCATCGCCGCCAATGAACAGTTCGCCGCTCACGCCCACCGGCACCGCGTCGAACTGGGCGTCGAGGACGTGGAAAGTGGTATTGCCGATCGGCTTGCCCAACCACACCTGGCGGCTGTCGGTGACCTTTTCGATACCCGACCAGATGGTGGTTTCGGTCGGTCCGTAGAGGTTCCAAACATGCCCTGCCTGGTCGATCAGGCGCTGGGCCAGCTCGCTGCTCAAGGCCTCGCCGCCGCTGATCACCCGCTTGCCACGCAGGGCCTGGGGCGGGGCATTGTCCAGCAGCATGCGCCAGGTCGAGGGTGTCGCCTGGATCACGCTCACCGCCTGTTGCTCGATCACCCGCAGCAAGGCGAAGGGGTCTTTGTTCTGCTGGTCGGCCAGCAGCACCACGCTGGCCCCATGCAGCAACGGAAGGTACAGCTCCAGGCCGGCGATATCGAAGGACAGAGAGGTCAGCGCCAGTACCCGGTCGCTGGCCGCGATACCCGGTTGGCCGGCCATGCTGGTGAGGAAGTTGACCAGGGCACCGTGGCGCACCGTGACGCCTTTGGGCCTGCCGGTGGAACCTGAGGTGTAGATGACATAGGCGGGATGATCGGCATCGACGTCAAGCGGCAAGTCTTCTGCGGCAGCCGAGGCGTAGCACGCGGTATCAGTGTCCAGGCACAGGCTGGCGACCGTGGCCGGCACCTGCAGCCTCTCCAGCACAGCCTGCTCGGTCAGCAGCAACGCCAGGCCGCTGTCCTCGATCATGTAGGCCAGGCGCTCGGCCGGGTAGTCCGGGTCGAGCGGCACGTAAGCGCCCCCTGCCTTGAAGATCGCCAGCAGGCCCACCAGCATGCGCGGCCCGCGCGGCATCGCCACACCCACCAGCACTTCAGGGCCGACGCCACGCTCGCGCAGGGCGTGGGCCAACTGGTTGGCCTGGCGGTTGAGTTCGGTGTAGCTCAAGGTCTGCTCACCAAAACGCAGCGCCACGGCATCGGGCGTGCGACACACCTGCTGTTCGAACAGGCGATAGACGCCGAGCTTGGTGGGATAGGCCATCTGCGTCTGATTCCACTGGCCGAGAATGCGCTCGCGCTCGTCGTGCTCCAGCAACGCCAGCTCAAGCACACGCTTGCGCGGGTCCTGGCAGGCCTGAATCAGCAGGTTACGCCAGTGCCGCGCCATCTGTTCGATGCGCGAGACATCGAAGAGGTCAGTGGCATAGGTCAATGACGCGAACAGTCCATCGGCGTGCTCACGGGTGTCCAAAGTCAGGTCGAACTGAGTGGTGCGGCTGTCCCACTCCAGCCCACGCACCTGCAAGCCACTGAGCTGGGCATGGGCGTTGTTGGCAGCTTGCGCCTGGTGGTTGAACATCACCTGGAACAGCGGACTGTGGCTCATGCTGCGCTCCGGTTGCAGCGCCTCCACCAGCTGTTCGAACGGTAAGTCCTGGTGCGCCTGGGCCTGCAACGCGGTTTCCTTGACCTGTTGCAGCACATCGATGAAGCGGCTGTGCAGCGCGAAGTCGGCCTTGAGTACCTGGGTGTTGACGAAGAAACCGATCAACCCTTGCACTTCACTGCGGTTACGGTTGGCGATCGGTACGCCCACGCGCACCTGGGGCTGGCCGCTGTAGCGGTGCAGCAAGGTCTGGAACGATGCCAGCAACAGCATGAACAAGGTTACACCCTGGGCATTGGCCAACGCCTTGAGCGACTGCAGCAACACGGCATCGATCTCGATGCCCACCCGCGCGCCGCGCCCGCTGGGTGCCACCGGCCGGGAGCGATTGGTCGGCAGGCTGAGCACCGGTTGCTCCCCGCCGAGGGTGTCCTTCCAGTAAGCCAGCTGCCGCGCCTGCTCACCCGCTTCCATCCAGTTGCGCTGCCAGATGGCATAGTCGGCGTATTGCACCGGTAGGGCCGGCAGATTCGGTGCCTGCCCCTGGCTGAGGCTTTCGTAGTACTGTACCAAATCGTTGATCAAGATCGGCATCGACCAGCCGTCAGCGGCAATATGGTGCACGGTCAACACCAGCACGTGGTCGTCTTCGCCAAGCGGCAGCAGGTGCAGCCGCAAAAGCGGCCCCTGTTCAAGATCGAACGGTTTGGCGATGCACGCCTCGACGTGCTCGCGCAAGGCGTCGCTGGTCGCGCTCATGCCGCTGAGCGGCTCTATGAGCAACTCGAACGGCATCTGCGGGTGGATGATCTGCACCACGCGGTCGCTGTCTTGGCGCAACGTGGTACGCAGCACTTCGTGGCGCTGCATCAGCGCCTGGCAGGCACCGCGCAAGGCCTCGATATCCAGCCGCCCCTGCAGCTGCAGCGCCGCACCGATGTTGTAGGCACCGCTGGCGGGGTCCAACTGCCAGAGAAACCACTGCCGCTCCTGGGCGTAGGACACCGGGGTCGGGTCGGCCGGGTCGCGGGCGAAGATGCGCGTCACCCCGTAGAAGTTGACACCCTGCTGCTTGAGCAAGGCGGCCAGGGCCTTGCGCTCCCGGGACGACAGTGACTCCACGGAATCGAGCAATGCTTGCACTTGAACATCTCCTACCAGGGCACCGGTCTTTGCCTGCGGAACGTGCCAGCCCGCGACAGGCTCATGATGCTGCCGAACAAATGAAAGAGCCGGACGGCTGCCGGCTCTGGGTGTACTGAAGTTGACGAGCCGGGCCCGGTCATACCGGGCCCGCAGAGCGCTACTGGGTCAACTCGTCGATCTCCTCTGCAGTAAGACGTTTCAAGGCGGCCAAGGATTTAGCCAACTCGTCCTGAATCGACGCGCCCTGCCCTTGCAACGCTGCGACGGCCTCGCTGAACGCTCCCAGGGTCGGGTGCTCGAACAACGATCGCAGGCTGACTTCGATGCCCAGTTCGCGGCCCACCCGCGCCACCACCTGCACCACCAGCAGCGAGTGCCCACCCAGCTCGAAGAAGTCATCGCCCAGACTGATGCGCTCGACGCCCAGCACGTCGCTCCAGACCTGCGCCAATTGCTGCTGCAACGACGTTTCCGGTGCCTGGTAGCGCTGCTGAGCGGTGCTCGCGTCCGGTGCCGGTAATGCTTTGCGGTCGAGCTTGCCATTGGCAGTCAGCGGCAGGCTGTCGAGCCTCACCCACAGTGCCGGCACCATGTAGCCCGGAAGGCTGGCACGCAGATAGTCGGCCAGCACGCTGCGCATCTCGGCTGCGGCGACCGAGGCATCGCGGGCGACCCAATAGGCCACCAACTGCTTGCCACCGGCCACCTGCGCATCCACCACCACGGCGCTGTGCACGCCTTCATGGGCCAGCAGGCGCGATTCGATTTCGCCCAGTTCTATGCGGTAGCCGCGGATCTTCACCTGGAAGTCGGCGCGCCCCACATACTCCAGGGTCTGCCCATCGGCGCACACGTGCGCCAAGTCGCCACTGCGGTACAGGCGCTCACCCGGGCGGCTGGCGAACGGATCGGGGACAAAGCTCAATGCCGTGCGCACCGGATCCCCAAGGTAACCGCGCCCGACACCTACGCCGGCCACATGCAACTCGCCGGTGGCCCGGGCCGGCATCGGTTCGAGCAGGTCGTTGAGCACATGCAGGCGGTTGTGCTCGGTCGCGGTACCGATCGGCAGGTGCACTGAGCGTGCGTCATCACGCACCCGGTACAGCGCCACGTCGTCGGAACACTCCGCCGGGCCGTAGGCGTTGACCAGTTCAACCTGCGGGTAGCGCTCGCGCCAGCGGCGGGCCAGTGCCGGTGACATGGCTTCGCCGGTGGTGAGCAGGTAACGCAGGCGTGGCAATCGCCGGGCTGGCAGTTCCAGCATGGCCTGGATCATCGCCGGTACACATTCGAGGATGGTCACGCCCGTGGCCTCGACCTGTTGCAGCAGCGCCTGCGGATCCTGCGCCACGGCGTCGGGGAAGATTTCCACGCGGCAACCACACAGGGCCGCCGTCAGCAATTGCCAGACGCTGATATCAAAGCTCTGCGAGGCCGTCTGGGCGATCACGTCGCTGCCCCGCAGGCCCAAGTACGGTAGTTTGCTCAGCTGGTTGTTGAGCATGCCGGCCTGTTCGACCATGACGCCTTTAGGCACACCGGTCGAACCGGAAGTGAAGATCACGTAGGCCAGCAGCTTGGCGGCATTGATGGGCAGGTGCAGCATCTGTGCCGGCACGGCGTTTGCCTGCACCTGCTCCCAGACCAACAAGGTCGGCGGCGCTTGGAAGCCTTCGAGCATCGCTTGGGCCAAGCCCAGGCAATGCTCGTCGCACACCAGCACCCGCGCCTGGCTCAAGCGCAGCACATCGGCCAGGCGCGCCACCGGCAAGGACGGATCCAGCGAGAGATAACCGGCACCCGCCTGGAACACCCCGACCACCATCCCCAGCAACGACAGGTCACGCTCACCGAGCACAGCGACCAGGTGGTCGACGCTCACACCATTGTCCTGCAGTACACCCGCCAGGCGTCGCGCCCGTTGATCCAGCTCGGCGTAGCTCCATTCACGGCCCTGGCAAGCGGCCGCAGGCAGTTGCCCGGCACGCTGCACAGTGGCGTCGAACAGCCGCGCATAGCCCTGCTCGTAGGCCTCGGGCAGCGCTGTCGGCACCTCCGGGGCGCTGCCAGGAAGGGCGGCGGCCACAGCATGGAAGTCCGCGTCCAGCTGCTCGCTCAAGGTCAGCAGCAAAGCCTGGAAGTCAGCCAGCAGCGCGCTGATGGTCGCGCTGTCGAACAGGCGTTGGTCATACGACAGGTGCAGGCCCAGCACCTCACCCGGGTACACCACCACGGTGAGCGGGTAGTTGGTGTGCGTGCGCGAACTCCCGGCCTTGACCTTCATGGTCGAAGCCTGGGCGCCCACGCTGGACTCCACGGGCGCGTTCTCGAACACGAACAGGCTGTCGAACAGGGCCTGACCGCTACCGACCTCGCTGCACGCCTGGATATCCACCAAAGGCAAGTGCTCGTGCTCGCGCAGGTTGAGGTTGTGGTCAAGCAGTGACTTGAGCCACGCCTTGGCCGTGACGCCGGCTTCGGCGCCCGGCAACCGGACCCGCAGCGGGATGCTGTTGATGAACAGCCCGACGGTGGCCTGCATCTCGGGGAACTCCACCGGCCGACCGGCCACGGTCACCCCGAACACCACGTCGCGCTCGCCGCTGTAGCGTTGCAGTAGAAGTGCCCAAGCGCCTTGCACCAGGGTGTTGACCGTCAACTGTGCCGCCTGGGCGCGCTGTGCCACCTGCGCGCTTTGCTCGCGGGTCAGGTACACCAGCTCATCGGCCACTGCTGCACGGCTGTGCTCGGCGCTGGCGCTGCGGTCGAACGGCAGCGCGGTCGGCCGCTCGAAACCTTGCAGCTCATTGCGCCAGAAACCACGCGAGGCCTCACGGTCCCAACGCTGCAGCAAGGCGATGAAGTCGCGGTAGCGCGGCGGCGTCGGTAGTTGTACCGGCACACCGGTGGTCAGGCTCTGGTAGACCTTGAAGAACTCATCGACCACGCCCATCCGACACCAGGCATCGAGCAGCACATGGTGGTTGCTGAAGACGAAGCCGAACTGGTCGGCGTCCAGCAGGATCAGGCGCAGGCGGAACGGCACTTCCTTGGCCATATCGAAGCCCTGGCGCAGCTCCGCTTCCAGTTCGGCCTGCAGGGCCTGTTCGTACTGATCATCAGCCAGGTGACGCCAGTCCAGCAGGCGCAACGCCGGCTCGGTGCGGCGATGGACGATCTGCACCATGCGCTCACCCAGGTCCCAGCAGAACGAGGTGCGCAGCACGTCATGACGCGCAATTACCGCTTTCCAGGCTTCACTGAACGCGCCGACATCAATGGCGTGGTCGACGCGGTAGCAATACTGCATCAGATAGATGCCCGAAGCCGGTTCGAGCAGGGTGTGCATCAGCAGCCCTTCCTGCATCGGTGACAACGGATAGATGTCTTCGATATCGCGCGCGGCCACCGGCAGGCGATCCAGTTGCTCCTGGCTCAGCCCGGCCAGGGGGAAATCGCTTGGCGTAATGCCTTGCGCTTCAGGTTCCACGCAGTGCTCGATGACCTCGCGCAACGCCTGCTGATACCGGCTGGCCAGTTGCTCGATGGCCGCCTCGTGGAACATGTCGCGGCTGTAGGTCCAGTCCAGGCGCAGCTCACCGTCGTACACTTGGCCATTGATGCTCAACCAGTTACCCAACGGCGAATCCTCGCCTTGGCTACGGCCGGCACTCTCGTTGGCGGGCACGAACAGCGCACCGCCCTGCTCGCTGAAGCTGCCATCGAACTGGCCGAGGTAGTTGAAGGTCACCCGTGGCTGCGGCAACGCAGCCAGGCGCTGGGCGAACGCGGCTTCGCCCAGGTAACGCAGCACGCCGTAACCGATACCTTTGGCCGGGACCTCGGCCAATTGCTGCTTGATGTGTTTGATGCTGGCCGCCACGCTTGGCAGCGGTGCCAGTTGCACTGGGAACAGACTGGTGAACCAGCCAACGGTGCGGCTCAGGTCGAGGTCGTCGAACAGGTCCTCGCGGCCGTGGCCTTCGAGCTGGATATTCACCGACGGTTGGCCGCTCCAGTCACACAAGGCGCGGGCCAACGCCGTCAACAGCAGGTCGTTGACCTGGGTGCGATACGCTGCTGGCGCGACCTTGAGCAGCTTGTGGGTCAGGGCTTTGTCCAGGCGGGTGCTGGCATGCGCCGCCTGGCGCAGGTTGCATTCGCCTTGCGGGTTATCGCAAGGCAGCTCGCCAGCGGGCTGCTGCGCAGCCTGCAGCCAGTAATCACGTTCAGCCTGCAGTTTTTCGCTGCGCGCATAGTCATCAAGCTGTCGCGCCCATTGGCGCAGGGGTACCGACCTGGACGGCAGGCTCACCGCCTGCCCTAGGCGAGCCTGCTGGTAGGCCGTCTGCAGGTCTTCAAACAGGATGCGCCAAGACACCCCATCGACCACCAGGTGATGCACCGCCAGCAACAGCCGTTGCTGACCATCGGCGAGTTCGAACAATGTCGCCCTGAACAGCTCGCCACGGGCCAGGTCAAGGCTGGCCTGCACCTCGTTGGCGGCGGTTTCGAGCGCTGCCAAACTGTCCAGAGTGACTATCTGCAGGAGGGCCTGCACCGGTGTCGTACGCGGTGCAGCATGCCATTTTCCGGCGTGCTCAGTGAACGCCAGGCGCAGCGCCTCATGTTCATTGACCAGCGCCAGCAGCGCCTTGTCCAATGCCTGCGCCTGCAATGTTTGCAGCGGCTTGAGCAGCACCGACTGGTTCCAGTGGTGGCGCTGGGCGATGGCGGTGTCGAAGAAGCGCGCCTGGATCGGCAGCAACGGTAGCGGGCCGTCTGCCTCGGGCTGAACCACAGCGGCTTGCGGCTTGTCCTGGATGACCTTGGCCACCTGGGCCAAGGCCGCGACGGTCTGTTTTTCGAACAGTTGCTTGGGGGTCAGCTTGATGCCCTGGCGCTTGGCGCGGGCGATGATCTGCAAACTGAGGATAGAGTCGCCACCGAGCTCGAAGAAGTTATCGGTGCTACCGACCTGCTCCAGCTTGAGCACATCGGCCCAGATCGCCGCCAGCTTTTCCTCGACCTCACCTACTGGGGCTACGTAAGCCTTGCCGGCCACTTCGGGCTTGGGCAAGGCACGCTTGTCGAGCTTGCCGTTCGCGGTCAGCGGCAGCTGTTCGAGCAACACCAGGTGGGCCGGCACCATATAGTCCGGCAGCTGGGCCTGCAGTTGCGTCAGCAATGCGCTGGCCGCCACGTCGGGTGCGGTCACGCAATAGCCCACAAGCTGCAGGCGTGCAGGGTCACTCTCCAGTGCCAGCGGCAGGACCACGCCTTCGAGCACACCCTCCAGCCCGCGCAGCACTTCACCGACTTCGCCCGGTTCGACGCGGTAACCACGGATCTTAACTTGATCATCGGCGCGACCCAGGAATTCCACCTGGCCTTGCGCCAAGCGAGCCCGGTCGCCGGTACGGTAGACCCGCCTGCCATCGCCGTGTGGGTCCGGCACAAAGCGCTCGGCGGTCATGCCTGGGCGGCCGAGGTAGCCTTGAGCAACCCCCTGTCCGCCCAAGTACAGTTCACCGGCAACCCGCTCGCCCACCGGGTTCAGGCCACTGTCGAGCAGGTACACATGACTGTTGGCCAACGGTTGCCCGACCGGCACGCAGCGCAGGTCCGGTTCGCTCGCGCCAACTTCATGGCTGAGAATGCCCACCGTGGTTTCGGTAGGGCCGTAGTGGTTGACCATGCGGCACAGCGGCTTGAGCTGGCGGACCTTTTCCACCAGCGACCACGGGCTCGCTTCACCGCCGACGATCAACAGCTTGCGCGGCAGCACGCTGGCCGCATCGCTGGCCTGGAGCAAGGCTTGCAGGTGGCTGGGGACGATCTTCAGTACGTCGACCTGATGCTCCGCCATGTAGCTGGCGAAGGCGTCCGGATCGAAGGCATGCTCACGCGACAGCAGGTGCAGCAGACGGCCGGATGCCAGCGCGCCGAACAGCACGGTGTGCCCCAGGTCCGCCGCCACGGTCGAGACCATCGCCATGCTGGCGTCGGCTGGCAACTGCAGGCGCTGCAGGATGCCCTGCACGTAGTTTGCCAGCATGCCGTGGGCAACGACCACGCCCTTGGGCTGGCCGGTGGAGCCGGAAGTGTAGATGACATAGGCCGGTTGGGCGGCGCAGACCTCGATGGCCAGCGGCGTCGTCGGGCACTGTCGCCAGGCGGCAGCATCGAAAGGCAATACCGGGCACGCGGCGAAACCATCGAGGGCAAGCTTGGGGTCGTGCACCATCAGCACGGCCTGACTGTCCGTCACCAGTTGAGCCAGGCGCTCGACCGGCTGGGCGCTGTCCAATGGCAGAAAGGCCGCCCCCACCTTGAGCACTGCCAGCAGGCCGGTTACCCATTCGATGGAGCGCTCTTGGCACAAGGCAACCACTTCGCCGGGCTTGACGCCCAGTGCCAGCAGGTGATGCGCCAGCTGGTTCGAACGCTGATCGAGCTGGGTATAGCTCAACTGCTCGCCGCCCGCACGCAGCGCCGGGCGCTCGCCGGCATTGGCCAGCGCCCGGCGGAACAGGCTGAGAAAGTCCGTGCAAGGGAAGGTCGCGGCCTCACCGTGCAAAACCGCATCGGCATCACCGACACAGTCCAGCAGCCGGCTGGCTGGTGCCGCGACCATGTCCTGCAACAACGTATGCAGGGCCGTCACCAGACGCTCGACGGTGCTGGCCTTGAACAGGTCGGTGGCATAGGTGAAGTACGCCTGGATACCGTCGGCACCATCGGTGAAGTCGAAGGCCAGGTCGAAACGCGCATCGGCGCCGCTCAACGGGTACTCCTCGACCTGTAGGCCGCTGAGGGTCTTGCGCTGCTCGCCGCCGGCAGCTTCACCCGCGACGTTCTGGTTGAGCTTGAACTGGAACAGCGGGTTATGGCTGAGGTTGCGCTCTGGGGCCAGCGCATCGACCAGTTGCTCAAACGGCAACTCCTGATGCGACTGGGCGTCGGCCACCACCTGGCGGACCTGGGCGAACAGCTCGCTGAAGGTGGCCTGTTCATCCACCTGCACGCGCATGACCTGGGTATTGATGAAGAAACCGATCAGCCCTTCGAGGTCCTTGCGGTTGCGCCCGGCATTGGGCACGCCGATACGGATGTCGTGCTGGCCACTGTGGCGCGACAGCACCACGGCCAGGGCGCCGAGCAGCACCATGAACAGGGTCTGGCCATTGGCCTGGGCCAGGCTGCGCAACGCGCTGGACAGCGCGGGCGGCAGGTCGGCGCGCACCACCGCGCCCCGGTAGCTGGGCTGCGCAGGGCGTGGGTAGTCCAACGGCAGGTCGAGCAACGGCTGTTCATCGCCCAGCTGGGTCTGCCAGTAACGCAATTGCCGCTCGCCCTCACCGGCTTCCAGCCAGGCGCGTTGCCAGATGGCGTAGTCGGCGTACTGGATCGGCAGCGCTTCAGGGTTCGGTGCCTGCCCGGCCACCAGTGCGTCATAGAACGACACGAAAGTCTGCACCATCAGCTCGCTCGACCAGCCATCACTGATGATGTGGTGCATGCACACCGTGAGCACGTGTTCGGTGGCCCCCACACGCAGCAGCTTGACCCGCAGCAGCGGGTCTGCGAACAGGTCGAAGGGGCGACGCAGTTCGTCGCGCACTGCGCCATCGAGGTCGTGCGCCTGGACCTCGACGCACTCCAGGACCACCGGCGACTGCTCCAGCACCTGCTGATAGCACTCCCCTTCGTCCATGACCAGCCGAGTTCGCAGGGTCTCGTGGCGTTGCACCAGCAGCTCCAGGGCACGGGCCATGGCACCGACATCGATCTCGCCCCTGAGCGTCACCGCCATCGGTACGTTATAGAACGCACTGGTCGGTTCCAGTTGCCAGAGGAACATCAGCCGCTGCTGGGCATAGGACAGTGGGATACGCGCCACGTCATGACGGCTGGCGACAATTGGCAGCAGGCGGAAGCTCTGGCCGCCGGCGCTCATCTTTTCGACCACCTGGCGGCGCTGCTCCAGCGGCATTGCTACGAAACGTCTGGCGATGCGTTCTGCGGTTGTCTTGTCCATTTCAAGCCTCAGTCAATTCATTCATCAGTTGTTCGATATCGGCGAGGCCTTCTTCGGTCAGGGCCTGGCCCGCGCCTTCCAGCGCCTGGGCAAAGGCCCGCAGAACCGGTGTTTCGAAGATGAGACGGATCGGCATATCGATGCCCAGTTGGCTGTTGATACGTGAGAGGGCCTGGGCCGCCAGCAGCGAGTGACCACCCAGTTCAAAGAAGTTGTCGTCCAGCCCGACCTGCTTGATGCGCAGGACATCGGCCCAGATCGCTGCGACCTTGCATTCGGTATCGCTGTACGGCGGCACATAGCGCACCTGAAGCTGGGCCAGATCGGGTTGCGGCAGGGCCTTGCGGTCCAGCTTGCCGTTCGGGCTCAGGGGCAGTTCGGGCAACCACATGAGGTGGGCAGGCACCATGTAGTCCGGCAGGCGGCTGCGAAGGTCGGCGCGCAACTGCGCCAGAAGGTCCTGTTGCGTTTGCACGCTGGCCTGGGCGACGTCTGCCACCGCAGGCACCAGGTAGCCGACCAGTTGCTTGCCCAGCGGCCCATCGACGTCGATGACCAGGGCATCACGTACGCTGGCGTGCTCCAGCAGGCGCGCGCCGACTTCTCCCAGCTCGATGCGGAAGCCGCGAATCTTCACCTGATGGTCGATGCGCCCGGCATATTCGATCTGCCCATCGGCGAGGTAGCGCGCCAGGTCGCCGGAGCGATAGAGGCGGCTGCCGGGGGCGCCGAACGGGTCGGGGATGAAGCGCTCGGCGGTCAGGCCAGGGCGCTGGTGGTAGCCCCTGGCGAGCAGTTCGCCGCCGATCATCAGCTCGCCGATCGCGCCATTGAGCACCGCACCGCCACTGTTATCCAGCACGTGGATGCTGCGCCCGGCAAGCACCCGGCCGATCGGCATCACCGGTGGCAGCGCCTGCGCCGTGGCGCCTAGGTAGGGCGCGCAGTCGTGGGCGGTAACCGTGACGGTCGCCTCAGTCGGGCCGTAGGTATTGAGCAGCGTTACATGGCTAAGGCCCGCCGCCTGCCAGGCGAGCAAGCCCTCCGGCGGCATGGCTTCGCCGCCGGCGTGAAACTGGTGCAGGCGGCCGTAGTCGCGAGGACCGTGCTCGGCAAAGTCCTTGGCCAGCATGAACCAATAGGCTGTGGTCACATCTACCACGCTGATGTCATTGCTGATCAGTTCGCGGTAGAACCGCTCGCTGCCCCACAACTCCGGCCCGCGGACCACCACCGAAGCGCCGCAGATCAGCGCCGGGTACAGCTGCTCGACGAAGCCGTCGAAGTTGAAGGTGGCGAACTGCAGGATGCGATCGCTGGGCTTGAGGTTGAAGAAGCCCAGCGACACCTGGGCATGCTGGCTCAGTGCGCCTTGGGTGATCGCCACACCCTTGGGCCGCCCGGTGGAGCCCGAGGTGTACATGACGTAGGCCAGCGTGGCAGGGTCGATGGCGACCTGCGGGTTGGAAGCGTCACCGTCTTCGAGCAGCGCGTCGAGGCACACCTGCGTGACGCAGGCAGGCACTGCCAGCTGCTCACTCAGGCTGGCCTGGGTCAGCAGCAAGGCCAGGCCGCTGTCCTCGATCATGTAGGCCAGGCGTTCGGCCGGGTAGTCAGGGTCCAGCGGCACATAAGCGGCGCCCACCTTGAGGATCGCCAGCAAGCCCGCGACCATCCCCAGGCCACGCTCCAGGGCCACACCGATCAGCACCTCAGGCCCGGCGCCGAGCGCTTGCAGGCGATGGGCCAGGCGGTTGGTGCGCCGGTTGAGTTCGGCATAGCTCCAGGCCTGGCCTTCATGGATGACCGCCACGGCATCCGGTGCGCGCAGCACTTGCGCTTCGAACTGGCGGGCCACGGCGGTATCGCTCAATTGCTCTGCAGTCCCCTGGCACCAGTCCCTCTCGACCAGACGGCGCTCGTCGGCCGTGGCCAGGGCCAGGCGATCGACGCAGGCGTGCGGCTGGGCACACAGCGCTTGCAGCAGGTTCAGCCAGTGCGTGGCCATACGCCCGATGCGTGAGGGGTCGAACAGGTCGACGGCATAGGTGAAGGTCGCCAACACGCCGTCGGAGCGCTCCACGGTGTCGAGCGAGAGATCGAACTGCGCGGTGCCTTCATCAAGGTCCACCTCCTCTACCTGCAGGCCATTCAAGCTTTGCCCGGTCACCTGCTCACCCAGATCGCGCAAGTGGTTGTACATCACCTGGAACAACGGGTTGTAACCCATGCCGCGCTCTGGCTGCAGCGCCTCGACCAGCGCGTCGAATGGCAGGTCCTTGTTGGCCTGGGCCTGCAGGCTGATTTCTTTGGTATGGGCCAGCAACTGCTCGAAACTGACGCTGTAGTCCACACCCAGCCGCAGCACCACGGTGTTGACGAAGAACCCGATCAACCCTTCGAGCTCCAGGCGATTGCGGTTGGTCATGGGCACGCCGATATTGATCTTCTCCTTGCCGCTGTAGCGCGCCAGCAGCAGGCCGAACGAGGCTAGGAAGACGTGGAACAGCGTGGCGTTGCAGCGCACTGCCAGGCGCCGCAGGTCCGCCGTCAACTGCGCGGGCAGGCGCACGTCCAGACGTCCGCCCCGATAGCTTTGCAGCTCGGGCCGTGGGCGGTCGGCAGGTAACTGCAGCACTGCGAAATCATCTTCCAGCTGCGCCTGCCAGTAGCCGAGCTGGGCTTGCATCTGGCCTTCGCTCAGGCGCTCGCGTTGCCAGCTGGCATAGTCGGCGTATTGCACCGGCAAAGGCGCGAAATCAGGCTGCGCTGCCCCTGCGGCATGGTGGTTGTAGACGGCAATGCACTCGCGCACCATCACGCCCATCGACCAGCCGTCGGAGACGATGTGGTGCAGGGTCACGAGCAGTAGGTGTTCCTGCTCGCCACGCTGATACAGCTTCATGCGAATCAGCGGCCCGTTGGCAAGGTCGAATGGCTGCTGGATGTCGGCCTGCAACTGCTGCAACAGTTGCGCGGGGTCAAAGGCTTGCGCCTGCTGCTGCTCAAGGGTGACCGCGAGATTGGCGTGGACGCGCAAGCCAGGCACACCTTGCTGCTCTTCGAAACAGGTACGCAATGATTCATGCCGTGACACCAGCGCCGAAAACGCTTGGGCCAGCGCTTCACGGTCCAGGGCGCCAGTGATGCGCACGGCCATCGGCGTGTGGTAGGCCGAGCTGTGCGGATGGATTTTCCAGAACAGCCACTGGCGGTACTGGGCATGGGACACCGGCAACCAAGCCTGGCGGTCGAGCACCTGGATCGGTGCATCGGCCACCTCGCCCAGCTGGCTGACCCCGCGGCTGAAGCTGCGCAGGTCAGCCGTATCGAACAGCAGGCGCAACGGGATATCCAGGCCCAGTTGTCGGCGTGCGCGCGAGACGATCTGGGTGGCCATGAGCGAGTGCCCACCCAGGGCAAAGAAGTTGTCGTCCAAGCCGACCTGCGGACAGCCCAGCACTTCCTGCCAAAGGTTGGCCAGGTCGATCTGCAGTGGCGTCTGAGCCGGTGTGTGGCTGGCCGCCGGGTGTTGTTGGTCCGGCAGCGGCAATCTGGCCAGGTCGACCTTGCCGTTGGCAGTCAATGGCAGGCTGTCGAGGAACAACACGCGGGCTGGCACCATGTGCGCCTGCATGTGCAACTTCAGCGCTTTCTGCACGGTCTCCTGTGCCGCCTCGGCATCACGCTCGCGGGCCAGCAGCCGCGGCGCCACCAGGTAGGCGAGTAGTTGCAAACTGCCATCTTGGCCGGTGGCACGCACCACCGCCTTGTCCACATCCGGCAGGCCTTGCAGGCACGCCTCGATCTCCCCTGGCTCGACACGGTAGCCGCGAATCTTCAGCTGGTGATCGACGCGCCCCAGGTACAACAGGCGGCCTTGGCGATCACGCTGCACCACATCGCCGGTGCGGTACAGGCGCGCCCCAGGCTCGCCGTGGGCATCAGGCACGAAACGCTCAGCGGTCAACCCAGGGCGTGCGAGGTAACCACGGGCCAGGCCGGCCCCGGCGATGCACAGCTCGCCTTTGGCCATACCGGGCACCACCTGCAGCGTGGCGTCGAGCACCTGCACTCGGCTGTTGCGCAACGGGCTGCCCAGATGCGTTACCTCGCCAGCCGCCAGTTCGGCGGTGAGCACGCCCACCGTGGTTTCGGTCGGCCCGTAATGGTTCAAGACCTTCAGGCCCGGGCGCAAGGCGCCGATACGCGCCAGCAGTGCCGGCGGGCAGGCCTCGCCGCCAAGCACCAGGCAACGCTGCGGCAGCACGTTGGCATCGGCGCAGGCATCGAGCAGCGCACCCAAGTGCGAAGGCACGATTTTCAGCGCATCGACGTGGTTTGCCGACAGGTAGGCGGCGAAACCGTCGGCATCGAGCACCGCCTCGCGCTGCAGCAGATGTACCGTCTTGCCGGCCCAGAGCGCGCCAAACAGCATGGTATGCCCAAGGTCGGCGGCAGGCGTGGAGACCATGGCGAAGTGTTCCAGATCGCTAAGGGCAATCCGCTCGGACAAGCCTTCAAGGTAATTGGCCAGCGCCCCATGAGACACCGCGACCCCCTTGGGCATACCGGTGGTGCCCGAGGTGTAGATCACATAAGCCAGGTTGCCGGAATGAACCGCCACGGGCACCCCTGCCTCGCCACCTGCCGCGTTCAGCGCCAGGCACTGTACGCCCCCGATGGCCGGGCCAGGCTCGTCCTCGGCCCTGAGCAAGACCTTGATCTGTGCGTCACGCAGCATGAATGCCATTCGCTGCTGCGGCTGACCCGGCTCCAGCGGCACATACGCCCCCCCGGCCTTGAAAATCGCCAGCAGACCAACCAACAGGTTCACCGAGCGCTCGGCGATCAGGCCCACCGGCTGATCGGCGACCACACCGTGCGCTTGCAGCTGGGCACACAGCTGGTCGGCGCGCGCGTCGAGCTCGCCGTAACTGAGCGAGCCATCGGCACTGACAACGGCGATGCGCTGCGGCTGCGCCTTGGCAAAGGCCGTCACGCGCTGGTGCAGCAATGGGCCGGCATAAGGCAGCACCTGCGGTGCGGCAACGGGTGCGCCCGCCAGCGGCCAGTCACCCAGCGCAGCAACGTCATCGCGGCTGAGGGCGGCCAGCAGGCTCAGCCAATCACGCCCCATGGCTTCGACGGTGTCGCGCTCGAACAGGTCGAGGGCAAAGGTGAAAGCGGCGCGAAGCTGCCCGGCAACCTCCACGGTGTCCAGGGTAAGGTCAAAGCGTGCAGTGCTCTTGCGCAGCTCGAGTTTTTCCAGCTCAAGGCCCGAGGCGGTGCGCACAGTGGCGACGTCGGTAACCATCGACTGATGGTTGAAAAGCACCTGGAACAGCGGGCTCACGCCCCCGGTGCGTTCCAGGCCCAGCGCTTCCACCAGCTTGTCGAACGGCACGTCCTGGTGCGATTGCGCCTGCGTCGCACAGGCTTTGACCTGGCTCAGCAGGTGCGCACCACCCTGAGTCGGGTCGATGTCGGTCTGCAGCACCTGGGTATTGATGAAGCAACCGATCAGCCCCTCCACTTCACTGCGGTTGCGGTTGGCGATCGGCACACCGACGCGCACCCGCGACTGGCCGCTGTAGCGGTACAACAAGGCCTTGAACGCGGCCAGCAGCACCACGAACAGCGTGACGTTGTGCCGCCTGGCCAGGACCTGCAGGCGCTGGGCCAACGCTGCATCGATTTGCAGTTCCAGGCGTTCGCCACGGTGGCTGGGCAGCGCCGGACGCAGGTGATCGCTCGGCAATTGCAACACGGGGTGGTCGTTGCCCAGATGATCCAACCAGTACTCCAGCTGGCGCGCCTGCTCGCCGGCTTCCAGCCAGCTGCGCTGCCACAGGGCGAAATCGCGATACTGGATGGCCAGCGGCGCAAGTGCTGACGCTTGGCCGGCCACGGCGGCATCGTAAAGCCGAACCAGTTCGTCGATCAGGATACCCAGCGACCAACCGTCGGCGATGATATGGTGCAGAGTGATCAGCAACAGGTGCTCGGTGGCCGAGGTGCGCAGCAAGCGCACCCGCATCAGCGGACCAGCGGCCAAGTCGAAGGGTGCCGCCGACTCTGCAGCACATACGGCCTCGACCTGCTGCGCCTGGGCCTCGCCCTGCAGGTGGGAAAGGTCCAACAGCTCGCCCCTGATCGACGCCTGCGCCTGCACGCATTGGCGTGGCTGGTCGTCAACCTCGGGAAACACCGTGCGCAGCGATTCATGTCGCGCCACCAGGGTGTCCAGCGCCTGCTGCAAGGCCTCAGGCGCTATCGGCCCCTTGAGCTTGACTGCCATGGGCAGGTTATAGGCAGCACTCTTGGCATCGAGCCGCCAGGCGAACCACATGCGCTGCTGGGCATATGACAGCGCGTCACGGGCGGCAACCTCGACCCCAGGCGCGATCGGCAACAGCGCGAAATCGACGCCCTCCCCGCGCATGGCATCCAGAAACAACCGTCGCTTGGCAGCGGGCAGCTCGATGAAGCGTCGAGCCAGTTTGAGTGAGTCTTGGGCGTTCATGCTCGGGGTCCTTACTGATCTGCGGCTCGGCCGTGCGGCCAAAGCGTTTCCAGTAGAACGAGCGGAGGGAGGGTGAATTTAACGCGGCAGCGCCATGCCCGGACGCTGCGCTGGCGAGCGCCTGCGGCAAGCCGCAAGCGCTCGCCACAGTGGCCTCAAAGCGCCGCTTCGCGGTGCCCCTGAGCCATGGCCACGACCACTTTGCGTGGCCCGGTGAACGGCGCCCGGGCGTGCGCCGCGAGCATGTTGTCGAGCATCAGCACGTCGTTTTCCTGCCAGGGGAAACTGATCGCGCAGTCGTCCAGCACAGCGCGAATGCGTTCGAGCACCTCGTTCTCGATCGGTGTGCCGTCGCCGTAGTAGACGTTGCGCGGCAAGTCTTCCTCGTCGACGATTTCCAGCAGGCTTTCGCGCACCTCGGCCGGTAGGTTGGAGACATGGAACAGGTGGGCCTGATTGAACCATACCTGATCCCCCGTCCAGGGGTGCGTGGCCACGGCCTGGCAGACCTGGCGCGTGCGCAGCTCACCGTCGTCCTTCCATTCCCAGTCGATGTGGTGCGCGCGACAATAGGCCTCCACTACGCTGCGATCCTCGGTGTTGAACACCTGCTCCCAACTCACATCAAGGCCATTGCCGTAGTTGCGCACATACATCAGGCGCTTGCTGGCAAAGCGCTCGCGTATGTCGGCCGGCATGCGCCGGAACACTTCACGGCTGTCGGCAATTGGCGTTTCACCGCCAGTCTGAGCGGCAATCACACTGTAGAACCAGATCCGCATCGGCCAGTCGAGGCTGTAGGCCTGCTCGTTGTGCAGCGGGATGCTCTGGTGCGCGGGGTACTCCGTGGAGGTGTAGACCCCTTGGGTAACATTGCTGCGCGGCGTCGAGCCGAACTCGTAGTTGAGCAGCGGGTGGCCGAAGGCCTGGGCGAATTCGCGAAAGGCCGTGACTCCGCCCACGTCAAAACCGCGCAGCAGTACCCCGCCGCACTGGTCTAGGTGGCCGTCGACGATAGCCTTGAGTTCATCGAAGACGTCCAGCAAACCAAGCCCCGCTTCGGGCGCTTCGATCAGCAGCGGTAAAGAGCCCCGTTCGGGCATCAATGGCCGCGCCTTGATCCCGGCAAGTACACTCATGTTTCGCTCTCCTTGTCGCCAGACTCCGTAGAGACCGTCGACACGCTTGGGTTGGCGGTCAGCCTTGCAGGCCGACCGCGTCGAACAGTGGCATGCAGCGCGGCGTCAAACGCTGCCTACGGCGGCGGCGACCGCAGCGCTGAAGCGCTGGGCAACCTCGTCGATCTGCTCGGCACTGATGATCAACGGCGGTAGGAAACGCACCACCGCCCCATGCCGCCCACCCAACTCCAGGATCAGCCCGCGCTTGAGGCACTCGCGCTGCACCTTCGGCGCCAAGTCGCGGTTAGCCGGTGGGTGGCCCAGCGCATCCGGCTGGCCTTGTGGGTCGACCAGTTCCACACCCAGCATCAAGCCACGGCCACGGATATCACCCAACTGCGGATAGTCCCGCTGCAGGCGCTGCAAATGCCCACGCAACCGCTGCCCCATGGCCTCGGCATGCTCGGCCAGTCGATGCTCGACCAGGTAGTTGATCACCGCCGAGCCCGCGGCCATGGCCATCTGGTTGCCACGGAAGGTACCGGCATGCGCACCTGGCTTCCAGGTGTCCAGCCAGTCGCGATAGACCACTACCGCCAGCGGCAGGCTGCCACCGATGGCTTTGGACAAGGTGACCACATCGGGCACGATACCGGCGTGCTCGAAGGCGAACATGCGCCCGGTACGGGCGAAGCCGCTCTGGATCTCGTCGACGATCAACGCCACGCCCGCCTGCTCGGTAATGCGCCGCACGCCCTTGAGCCATTCGATGTCGGCCGGAACCACCCCGCCCTCACCCTGCACCACTTCGAGGATCACGGCGGCGGGCAGCGGCACGCCGCTTTCCGGATCGAGCAGCAGGTTTTCCAGGTAATGCAGGTTGGCCTTGACCCCGGCCTCACCGCCCAGGCCGAACGGGCAGCGGTAGTCGTACGGGTAAGGCATGAACTGCACGCCGTTGCCGAGCAAGGCCCCCAGTGGCTGTTTCGGCCCATGGCTGCCCATCAGGCTCAGCGCGCCTTGGCTCATGCCATGGTAGGCGCCCTGGAAGGCCAGCACGGTGCTGCGGCCGGTGGCGGTACGCACCAGCTTGAGCGCAGCCTCGACTGCATCAGTGCCGGTCGGGCCACAGAACTGCACCTTGGCCTCGCGACGCAGCGCCTCGGGCAGGATGCCGAACAGGTCCTGGACGAAGCGGTCCTTGACCGGGGTGGTCAGGTCCAAGGTGTGCAGCGGCAACTCGTCAGCCAGCACCCGCTGGATCGCCTCGACCACCACCGGGTGGTTGTGGCCCAGAGCCAGGGTGCCGGCACCGGCCAGGCAGTCGATGAACTGGCGGCCTTCGACGTCTTCGACGTGGATACCACGGGCGCGCCTGAGCGCCAGCGGGATACGCCGCGGGTAGCTGCGGGCGTTGGATTCCTGCTGTTGCTGGCGTTGCAGCAAAGGTGAATCGATGAATTCGTACAAGGGTTGCGGCACGCTGGCCGGTACAACCCGGGCAAGGCTGGAAGCGGTGGACATGGGTAAATCCTCGCAAGCAAGCGGATGGGCGGTTATCGCTTTGGAAACGCTTGAGTGGGGGGAGGATTTAGCGGTTGTTACGCGATTTTATTTTTGTCTGTGCCGGCCCTTTCGCGGGTAAACCCGCTCCAACAACCACACCGCCTGCGTAGGAGCGGGTTCACCCGCGAAGAGACCAGCACAGGCAAACCCGCCCCCACAGACCGCCACCCGCCCGTAGGAGCGGGTTCACCCGCGAAGAGGCCAGCACAGGCGATAAACATCAATGCCCAGGACGCGCCGGTACCTGCAACAAGACCCGCAAGCCGTCACTACGGCTGTCAAAGCGCAGGCTACCGGCACACCGCTGCACGATCGCCTGCACAATCGCCAGCCCCAATCCGCAACCACCACTTTGCCCATTGCGCCAGAAGCGCTCGGTCAGGTGCTCCAGGTCCGCTTCGGCAATGCCTGGCCCATGGTCACGCACCATGAAGCCCACCTGGTCGTCCGCCATCTGCACCTCCAGCTCTACGGCTTCATCGCCGCCATGACGCAAGGCATTGTCCAGCAGGTTGCGCAGCGCTGCCACCGCCAACGGTGCCGGCATCCCCAGGTAGATTTGCGTCGCCTCCTCTGGCAAACGCAACACGATACGCCGGTTGTCGCCGCCGCCCGCATCCTGCACCGCCTGACGGGCCACTTGCTCGGCGCTGCACTGCACGCCATCCTCGAACGACAGGCTGCCTTCCACCCGCGCCAGCATCAGCAACTGCTCAAGCGTGCGGTGCATGCGGTCGGTGCCCTGCTCGGCATGCTCCAGCGCCTGCTCGCGCACTGCACCGTCGGTCATGCGCGCCACCTGCAGGTGGGTCTTGATCGCGGTCAGCGGGCTGCGCAGTTCATGCGCGGCATCGTCAGTCAGGCGCCGCTCACGCTCGAGGGTTTGGGCAATGCGCAGGAACAGCTGGTTCTGGGTCTCCAGCAACGGCTGCAACTCGCTGGGCATGCCCGCCACCTGCAGCGGCTCGACACTGTCCGCACGCCTGCGGCGCAAGGCATCGCGCATACGGTTGAGCGGCTCCAGGCCCTTGCCAAGGCCAATCCACAACAGCCCCAGGCTGCCAAGCAGGGCCATCAATACCGGCGCCGATGCCGCCAGCAGAATCGACTGATTCAGCGCCTCGCGCTCCATGTGCCGGTCGGCCGTGGTGATGCGCACATCGCCGTGGTTGTAGGTAAAGGTGCGCCAAAGCGCATCGTCGATGGTCTGGTCACGGAACCCGCTGCGCTCGTCGTCCATGGCGCCATCGTGCTTGTGGTTGCTGGCGAGGATCTCGCCACGCAGCGAGCTGACCTGGCAGGCCATGCCATCCGGTACGCTGAACTGGTCGGCGGAAAAATGCGCCTCCCCGCCCTTGGCAGTCAGCGGCTGCGGCAACTGGTCGATCAGCCCGGCGACCATACGCGCCGACGCCACCAGGCGCTGGTCGAGGGAGAACATCATCTGCTGGCGCAGGTCACGCAGCATCCACGCCGCGGCCAGCGCCCAGATGATCACGAAGGCGCTGCCGAGGATCAGGCTCAGGCGCACCCGCAGGCTCATGATGCGGCCTCTTGCGGTGCCTGCGCCGGGCCCAGCCGGTAGCCCAGGCCCCGCACGGTCTCGACAATGCCGTTACCCAGCTTGCGCCGCAGGTGGTGGATGTGCACGTTCAGGGCGTTGCTCTCGACTTCGTCGCTGAAACCATACACGCAGTCTTTCAGTTGCTCGCTGGACAGCACTCGCCCGGGGTTCTGCAGCAGCGCCTGGAGCAGGGCCTGCTCACGGCGGGACAGGTCGACATGCTGGCCGGCCAAGGTCGCCTCGCAGCTACTCGGGTCATAGCGCAGCGGGCCGTGCTCGATCACGTTCACCGCCCGCCCGGCCACCCGCCGCAGCAAGGTATGCAGGCGTGCGGCCAGCTCGCGCAGATCGAAGGGCTTGAGCAGGTAATCGTCGGCACCGGCCTGCAGGCCATCGACACGATCAGTGACGGCATCGCGGGCGGTGAGCACCAGTACCGGCAGGGTCTCGCCTTTTTCGCGCAGGCGGCGCAGCAGCTTGAGGCCATCTTCGTCGGGCAGGCCGAGGTCGAGGATCATCACGTCGAACTGCGCGGCCTGCAGCATCGCCCGCGCAGCAGCGGCGTTGCCCACACGGTCCACGGTCAGGCCCTGGGCGGTGAGACCGGCGCAGATGCCGGCGGCGATCAGGTCGTCGTCCTCGCAGAGCAGAACGTGCATGGTGGGGCTCCCGGTGTAGTGTGGCTGGTATTGCACCTTGGGCGGATTAAGGGGGGATTATGGACCTTTTGTGGGGGATGGGGGTTCGGCTTGGGTGTGGTGAGGGGCCGGGTTGTTCGTCGTGACATCTGCGAACACCTGCCACAGGCGCCGCGGACGCTATGGCGAACACCTTGGCCCTACATCAACCCCTGCGGGGTATCCACATCCAGCAACACCCCAGCATCCTCCACCTCAACCACAACACAACAATCCCGCTGCGCCTGCACCACCGCCCGCGCCCCTTCATCGCCGGCCAATAGCCCCAGCGCCGGCCAGAAATCGCGCCCAAAAATCACCGGGTGGCCCTGCTGCCCGGCATGGCGTGGCAACACAATGTTCGAAGCGCTGGAAGCCTCGGCCAAGCGGCGCAAGGTAGCCAACTCGATCCACGGCATATCACCCAACAAGATCGCCACCGCCTGTGCCTGGCTGTCGCCCAACGACCCGACCCCGGCCGCCAGGCTGTGCCCCATGCCCGCTGCCGCATCCGGGCTGACGATCACTCGGTAACCGCCAGGCAAACCGAAATCCCCGCCCTGCTCGCCCGCGCGCAACACCACACGCACATCATCAAACACCGCCCGTGCCCGCTCCGCGCTATGCGCCAGCAAACTGCGGCCATCCGCCAAGGTCGCCCGGCGCTTGTCAGCGCCGAAACGCGTGCCGCGCCCCGCCGCCAGCACCAGCGCAACCACGCTCACAGCGCCGCCCGCTCGATGCCATTGCGCGCACGAAGGATATCGGCCAGTACCGCCAGGGCGATCTCGGCCGGGGTCTTGCTGCCCAGGTTCAGGCCAATCGGCGCATGGATGCGCGCCAGCTCGTCGCAACCCAGGCCACCAATTCGCTGCAAGCGTTCGCGACGTTTGTCGGAGGTGGCCTTGGAGCCCATCACGCCGATGTAGAACGCTTCGGTCCGGACGGCTTCAAGCATGGCCAGGTCATCGATTTTTGGATCATGGGTCAATGCCACCACTGCCGTATCGGCATGGCAACCGCCATTGGCGATGAATTCCGACGGTAGCTCGCGGCGCACCTCAATGCCATTCAGCACTACGCCGTCGAGTACTTCGTCACGCGGCTCGCAAAGGATGACCTCAAAACCCAGCCCTCTGCCGAATTCGGCGCAAAAATGCGCCACGCTGGAATAGCCGGCCAGCAGCAGCCGCTGGGCGGCGCCGACACGCAAGCGCACCCGGGCATTTTCCCGTTCGACCCGTGGCCCCTGACTATGGTCATCGAGCAGCTGGCGGGTACCCGCAGACAGGCTCACCTCACGCAGTACCCGGCGCTGGCCCAGCAGCGCACGTTCCAGCTCACGCAGATGCGCCTGCACCTCGCATTCAACCGGCAGGTTCTCCACCAGTACTTCAAGCACACCGCCACACGGCAGGCGAACGCGCGAACGCGGGTCGCTGCCGTCGCCATAACGCACGATGGCAACCGGCTCCGGGAATTCCCCCAGGGCCACGCGTTCGAGAAAGTCGTCCTCGACACAGCCACCGGACAGCGAGCCCAGCCACTGGCCGCTGGCATTCACCGCCAGCAGCGAACCCGGCGCACGCGGCGCCGAGCCATAGGTGGCGAGCACCGTGCACAACCATACCCGCTGGCCGTTGCAGGACCACTGCAAAGCCTGACGGATCACCTGTAGATCGAGATGCTGCACGCTTTACTCCGCCTTCAGCTCGGCGAGCTGCTGTACGTTCAGGTCGCCGGGCAATCCACCCCAGGCCTGGCGCAGGTAGTTGACCATATCTGTCACCTGTTGGTCATCAAGCTTGTCGGCAAAGCCCGGCATCGGCTGCATGCGCTCGAAGCCGGTGAACTGCTGTTCCCGGATGCCTTCGAGAACCACCTTGACCAGATTGCGGGAGTCGGCCTGGCGCAGCACGGTGTTGCCGCGCATGGCTACGGCGATGTGCGGCTTGCCCTCGCCGTCGACCCCATGGCAACCGGCGCAGACGTTCAGGTACTGCTGGCGGCCCCGCCTGGCACTGTCGCTCATCTGCTCCAGGGCAACGGACTCGATAGCCTTGGCCGGCGGCGGCTGGTCGCCCAGCAGGTAGGTGGCCATGGCCGCAAGGTCTGCATCTTCCAGGTGCTGGGTGCTGTGGTGCACCACCGGGAACATCTCGTTGAACATGCTGCCCTGGGCGCTGATGCCGTGCTTGAGGAAGGTGGTCAGGTCCGGCTGGGTCCAGCCGCGCTCGGCCAGGTCCTGGGCCAGCAGGCTTGGCGCCAGGTAGCCACCCAGCAGGCCGCCGCTCAGGCGTTGGTCCTGCTGCAGCGCACCGATTGCGTTGCGCGGGGTATGGCATTCGCCACAATGGCCCATGACCTCGACCATGTACTGGCCGCGCTGCCAGGCCGGGCTTTTACCCTCGGTCGGCTGCAGTTGCACGCTCTTGCCATACAGCATGTTCCAGCCGCTGAGCCCCATGCGCACATTGAACGGGAAGCGCAGCGCGGTCTGCGGTGCCGGGCGGTTGATCGGCGGTATGGTCATCAGGTAGGCGAGGATCGCGTCCGAATCTTCACGCTTGATCAGGTGGTACGAGGTGTAAGGCATCGCAGGATAAAGGTTGGCGCCGTCCTTGCGCTTGCCCTCGGTGACTGCGGCGAAGAACTCGTCGGCGCTGTAGTTGCCGATGCCGTACTGTTTGTCCGGGGTGATATTGCTGCCATAAATGGTGCCGAACGGCGAATGGATCGGCAGGCCGCCCGCATACGGCGCGCCGCCTTCGGCGGTATGGCAGGCCATACAGTCGGCCGCGCGGGCCAGGTATTCACCGCGCTTGACCTGCGCATCGTCGGCCGCCAAGGCAAACGAACTGACAGCCAGCCCGAGGGCCAACGCCGAGGCGCTACGTACGAAGCCCATGTTCAACCCTCCTTGACCAGGCCGAGATCGTTGAGCACCTTGCGGGTGGCATCGTAGTAACGCACGTAGCCTGTGCAGCGGCAGATGTGGTGACCGAGGCTGGCCTCGATGCGGTCCTCCACTTCGCTCTTCTTCAACGGCTGGCGCTGGGCCGTTTCCACCAGCACGGTAGCGGCGTTGACGAAGCCTGGTGCGCAGTAGCTGCACTGGAAGGCGAACAGGTCGACGAACTTCTGCTGGATCGGGTTGAGCGTCAGGTTGCCGGCCTCGTCTTTTTTGGCATGGCCTTCGATGGTGCGAACCTTCTTGCCTTCGAAGTAATGCGCACCGGTGATGCAGGTGCGCACTTCTTCGCTGGTGCCGTCGGGGTTGTCGACGATTACCACGCAGGCGTGGCAGATGCCTTGGCCGCAACCCAGGCGCGAGCCGGTGAGGTTCTGGTGTTCGTGCAGGTAGTCGATCATCGCCAGGTCCGCAGGGACCTCGACCGGCCCGACCGGTTGACCATTGAGCGTCAGTTGCAGTGGACGGTTAGCCATTGAGGGCCTCCTTGATACGGGCTGGGGTGATGGGGAGATCGCGCACGCGCTTGCCGATGGCATGCGCGACGGCATTGCCGATGGCACCGACGACCGGGATCATCACCACTTCGGCGATGCCCTTGGAGGGGTCGGTCGGTGACAGCGGCGGGAGGATTTCGCTGGTCTGCTGCCACACCGCCACATCGCGCGCATGCGGCAGGCGGTAGCGGTTGAAGTTCCAGTCGCCCTCCCCGGGGCCACCCTCGTACAACGGCATTTCTTCGGTCAGTGCATGGCCAATGCCCATGGCGATACCGCCTTCGAGCTGGCCCTTGACCAGTTCCGGCACCAGCACCCGGCCACACTCGACCCAACTGTGGTGGTTGAGCACCTGCGTCTCCAAGGTGCCTTTGTTGACCTTGACCTCGACGATGGTCGCCACCGGGCTGTAGTAGGTGACCATGGCGTTGTTCAGCTGGGTGTCGGGGTAGGCCGCATTCTGCCGGTCGAGCAGGTGATAGCCATGGCTGCCCATCTGCGCCTTCTTGGCATTCACCGCACCATCGCCGTACTTCACCGCCATGGCATCGAGCGGGAAGCGCTCGCGCACGCCATCAATGACAAAGTCGGCCTCGGCCCAGCTCCAGCGGTTGAAGCCGTGCACGCTCACGCCAGTAACCAGACCCATTTCGTGGGCCTTCTGCGCCAGCTGGGCAAACGGAATCGGCGCCAGGCCGTTGCCAGTCAGCTCACCGTTGACCCATACCGCATTTTCGCGGCGCACCACCAGCGGGTTGGCCTGGCCGCCGTGCGGGCCTTGGCTCCAGATCGCCATGGCCGCTGGCCACAGCCCATGATTGAACAGCACACGCGCCGCTTCGCGGGTGGCATGGCTGAAATAGAAGGCCGAGTTGGTGGCCGAAGATGGCGACGCCAGCTTGCCGACCCAGCGCGGGTTGCGCAGCGCGGCGTCCTGTTCGGGCTGACTGATCAGGTAGGGGTTGCCGCTGGTGGTCAGCTGCAGCTCCGGCCATTCGGTGACCGCGGTCTTCACCTCGTCGGCCGAACGGCCGAGGAAATCGCTGATCACCAAAGCCTGGGAGGTGGACATGCCGGTACCCAGCTCGGTGCCGATATGGCGCAGGCTGATGCGGCCATCGGCGTTGAACTCGACACTGGCCATCGGCGCCTCGGAGCCTGTGCCGAAGTCCTTCTGGCAGATGGCGAAGCCGACGCCGTACCAGTGGTCCGGGTCCTTGGCGTCCATCTGTTGCTTGCGTGCATCGCGGTTGCGCCACCACTCGTGCACAGCGGCCTTGTCGAGGATTTCGTACAGGCGCAGGGCGCCGGCCGGAACCGCACCCTGGGTGTTCTTCATGCCCGATTTCAGCGCGTTGGCGCGGCGCAGGTCGATGGCATCGACCCCCAGGCGGCCGGCGATCTCATCCACCATCATCTCGGTGGCCGCCATGCTCTGCAGGGTGCCGTAACCGCGCATGGAGCCGGCCTCGACCCCACGGGAATAGTAGGCGGTCACCGACAGGTCGTTCTGTGGCATGTAATAGATCGACTGGGCAGCAGTGGCGCCCACTGCGGCCACCGACGGGCTGTAGTTGATGCGCCCGCCGCCGTCGCAGCTCATGTCGGCGCGGAATATCTTGAAGCTGTTGTCCTTCTTGTCCACCGCCAACTGGTAGCGGATATCGAAGGCATGGCGCTTGATGCCGCTCTGGAACTGCTCGTAGCGGTCGTTGGCCAGGCGGATCGGCATGCCGGCGCCGTAAAGCGCAGCTACCGCGGCATAGAAGACGAAGATATTGTTGTCTTTTGAGCCATAGCCCACGGTATACCCCGGGTGCATGTTCAGCGTGTTCAGGGCGAAGCGCGACGGTTTGATCATGTGCACGCATTCCTGCGCCACTTCGAACGGGCACTGAGTGGCGACCACGAAGTGCAGCGTGCCCGTGGCAGGGTCATACCAGCCGTTGCCGTTGTCCGGCTCCAGCGCGGCAGGTTCGATGGACGGCGTCTTGTAGCGCTCGTCAAACACCAGCCAGTCCTCGGGCGGGTTGTCCAGTTGCTCGGCCATGCGCTTGGCGTAGAACAACCCCTGCTCGGTCAGGTCGCCGTGCTGGTTGGGCTGCTTCGACCACACCGGCTTGCGGTTGAGAATGGTGGGGAACAGCATGGAGTTCTTCAGGCTGGAGAACTCATCGTCGTCGAACGGCGTGGCGCCGCCCACCCGCACGAAGCGGAAGCTGCCATAAGGGTCGCGCTGGTACAGCGGCGCCTGGGCACCGTAACGGATCGCCTGCTGGTTGAACTGCAGCTTGCGCTTGGCCTGGCGGAAGCGCTCGAAGTCATGCCAGATCAGGATCGCCACCGGGTGGCCGATGAACATCGGCACCTTGCCGGGCGGCAGCAGCGGGTCGGGCGAATGGGCCTCGGGCCAGGCAATGCCGTCCTGTTCGAGGTCGGCGGCGGTGACGATGCGGTCCGGCTGCAGGTCGGCGCCAAGCAGGCTGAGGTCATGGCCGGCGTAAATCCGGTCGACCTTGGTCGCCTTGAGCAGCAGCGCATGACCTTGCTGCGCGGGCCAGCCGGGCATGTCCTTGGCGCGGATGTCGCGGGCGAACACTTTGTCGCCGCAGACTTTGGACAAGGCATCGTTACGGAAACGCGCCTTGCCGTCGTGGTTCATCCACTTCTGTGGCGAGGTGGTGACGCGCTCCTCCATCAACGCGGCGAAGGCCTGGCTGCCAAGTGGCGCCATGGTCACGCCGACACCAGCGATCAGGCCGCCTTGCAGGAAGGCGCGCCGAGAAATATCACGGTTGGACATGCTTGATCCTCTGGGCAGTTGGGGCCTGCCCTTTCTTTGATTCTTGGCCTGGCTTGATAAAAGCTGACCTTGGCGTCAACTTTACAGCAATTGGGTGGGTAGAGGCAAAGTCAAGCCGACAATGTGTCGCGGTGTGTATAGGGCAAGGGGCGGAATTCGCGCTTTGGCGGGTAGGTGTTTGGCGGGAGATTTTCAGCGCCTGGTAGGTGTTCGCCGGGAGAGTTTCAGCGCCTGGTAGGTGTTCGCCGGGAGAATTTCAGCGCCTGTGAGATCGAGCGCCGCCCGCGCGGCGCTTCGCGGGTAAACCCGCTCCTACGTTTGTTTCGGGCCAGTCCCTCCTG